>JAGLDW010000296.1 GCA_023145395.1 Lentisphaeria bacterium
GTGCGTCCGCCGACCTCGAAGGGGCGCGCGACCACCCTGTCGTCGTCCCATGTCCAGTCGGGTGTGTTAAAGCGGGGTTTGCCCATATCGACGCGCACCAGTTCGCCGATGATGGAAGGCTTGATGATTCCTGCGAGAGTCTCTACCTCGAGAGCAGTCTTGTCGGTCAGCCCCTGATCGAAGACGAAGCGTGCCAGACAGCGGATGCCGTTGCCGCACATCTCCACCTCGCTGCCATCGTTGTTGAAGATGAGCATCTTGAAATCGGCGCATTCGCTGGCTTGGACAACCAGCACCTGGTCGCAGCCGATGCCAAAGTGGCGCTCGGCAAGTTCGCGGCTCAAGCTGGGCAGATCCGGCGGGAGTGTCTGATGGATCGCGTCGATGACCACGAAATCGTTTCCGCAGCCATGCATTTTGGTGAAGTTCATCGGGTGTCGGTTTCCTTGTCGGTGGCACTTTCGTTTGGCGGGTCCCCAGTGGCAGAATCGGCGCTGGCGAGGATTTTGCGGAGCGCCTCGCGGAGATTCGCGTCCGCGGCGCCGCCGATGGGGAGGTGGTTGGGAGCAGGCTCCGTCTCCGTGCCGACGCCCACGATGCCGAGGGGCGCCCCATCCGGGCACTGGCAGAGCCGCAGGCGCATCCGCAGGTTGCGCGGGTGTCCCTGTCGATCCGCGAGGACGACATCCCCCTCGATGGTTCCTTCCTTTTCCCGAAGCTCCTCCTCAAATTGCGCAAAGGTGGCAGCGATGTCAGGCGGCATAAAATCTTCGCTTCGCTTCTCCACGATGTCTCCGACCGCCAGCCCGAACAGGTCGCAGAATGCATCGCTGGCCGCCACATGGACGCCCGAGTCGTCTTTCAGGAACACCGGTCCGGGGATGGCTTCGATCATCGTGCCGAGGAGATCACGCTGGCCGGTGACGCGTTCCTCGGAACGGACGTTGTCGGTGATGTCGAGAGACCATTCGATGACCTGCTGGATCTGTCCCTCGCTGTCAAAGATCGGGCTTCCGAACACTTGGAAGTGGACCGTCCTGCCGTCCGCAGTGCGGTGGGTCGTGATGATGGACTCGGGGGTTCCCGAGGCAAGTATTTTCTGTAGAATGCAGGGCGCGTCGCAGACATGGCATGGTTCTTCCAGGCCTCGCATCAACTGATGGCAGAGAATCATGCCGTCCTGTTTGGTCCAACCGTACAGCACCTGCGCCGCGCGGTTCGCCATGAGCACCTGATAGTCGAGCCCGATGACGGCGAAAGGATGCGGGATCTGCTCGACAACGGTCTGTAGGAAACGCCTTGACGATGCCAGTTCATACCGAGCCGTGGCACGCTGCCGCGCCGCACGGCTTGCGCGGTGGTGCTGGATGCCCAGCAGCAAAGCCAGTATCACGACAGCTGTGCTGGCGATCAGGATCCAGCTCGCCCATGTCTCCCCGCTCCGGAGGGCAACCACAAAATGCCTGAACCCGACGGGTTTTCCCGGCAATCCCAAGGTGCGGCGAAGCTGCCGTACGCTGGTGTAGTCCGCAGGCACGACCCAACCCGCTGTTCGTCCATCAACCGCAGCTTGCGAGTCGGGTGGCATGGCCAGCAACGCTTCGCGCACGCGCTCCGCCAGCGCCGGGTCTGTCCAGGAAAATATGAGAAGGGGCCATTCGGGGTAGAGCCGGGTGGAGGCCAGAACGGCGCCGCGCCCCCGAGAGACCAGGTAGTCTCGGGCCACATGGATCGTCTCTGGATCCAACTCGCCACGTTCCACCATCGTCTCGAGCGTACCCGTGCGACAGATGCCGACATCCGCCTTGCCATCCATCACGCTGCGCACGACTTCATAGTGTCGCTGGAGGAAATCCACATGCGCGGCGTCTCTCCGGATGTTGATTCCCGCATCGTGAAACTCCCTGGCGGCCGCCAGCCACCCTCCGAGTGAATCGGGCGAGACTGCCGCCACCCGTTTGCCTGCCATGTCGGCCGCGGAGCGCATGTCGAGCCGGTCCGCACGCCAGAAGATCACGCTGCCGAAGCCGCTTCCATGGAAACGCCCGCGCAGAGTGACCAACGGTCGGGTCAAGTTCGATTCCTCAAGCCGGATGAACAAGGACGGATTCGCCAGTACGAACTCCAAATCCCTTTCCTCAATGGTCTTGGTGACTTGCTCGAAGGTCAGCGGGACGATTTCAAAGCGATACTGAGGGGTCTCGGCAGTCAGATAGTCCGCAGTTGCCCCCCAGCGTCGGAAGCAGACGCTCTCCCCGTCGCGCGCCAGCACCCCGATGTGGATCGTCTCCGCGGCATGCAGTGTGCACGCCAGCAACGCCAGCAGTATCAGCGTGCCGATCGACCGACGGGGTTCCCGTGCGGAATATGGTGCTTGCCCTCTCATTGCCTCCGCCTCCTTTGCGGTGGCGTACGCGATTTCGTCTGGTTCTCTTCCAGCCCGGTCATCATTCTGCCCAGTGACATACCATACACCATCAAGCGACAACAGCCTTTGCCTGGACGCTCTTTGGACGCCGGGAATTGTAGAATCGCGCCTGATTCGTTGACCACCCGGTCTTTCGCCAGAATGGTACGTTATTTCCGTGCCGATTCTGGAATAGGATCGACTGCAATCCCAAAACGCATTGAAAAAACGCTTGAGGATTGAGCCTTCGAAAGCTATATTCAACACCATGTCGAAGCTCTCTATAATTGCGGATTCATGACTCTCTTTCCCCCACTCTGTTCCACCCCAAACCCCCTCGCGTGAAGCCATGGCTTCCAAAAAAAGCAAATTGTCCTCCTTGTTCAGCGCGCGGCAGATTGTCTGCGATTCCAAGAGTGAGGATCGCGACAGCGCCATCCACGAGATTCTCACCAGAATGGCGCTCGAGGTGGGCATTGGGAACATGGAGCACGCGTACCAGGAGGTGATCGCACGGGAAGAGATTCAGTCCACCATACTGTCTCCGGGGCTGGCGGTTCCGCATGCTCGCCTAGAGGAGATTGAGGAGCTGAAGATCGGCTTTGTCACGTCGCGAGCCGGCATCCCTTTTGGCGGCGACGACCCTGTTCATCTCATGGTTCTGATGCTGGCGCCGAAAAGCAAGCCTGCGTCCTATCTTCAGGCCGTCAGTTCGCTGGCTCATCTCTGCTCCCATGACGGTTTCATCTCGAATCTGTCAGAACTCACCAGTTCCGAAGACATCTGGCGTTTCATCGACCGGGAAGGCGTCATCCTCCCGGATTTTGTTTGTGCCGGCGACATTATGCGGCGAGATATTTTGTCCCTGCGGGAGACCGACACGCTGGCGAAAGCCATCGACACTCTCGTGGAGCAGGATCTGATGGACTTGCCCGTGACCGACGCCGAGGGAGAGCTGGTGGGGGCGGTGACGATCTCCGAACTCATGCGTGTCTGCCTGCCCGACTACATTCTCTGGATGGAGGACCTGTCGCCGATCATCAACTTCGAGCCATTTGCACAGGTTTTGCACAATGAGGGAAAAACCTGGTTGCAGGAGATCATGACGCACGACTATCCGACGATCGCGGAGGAGGCGCCCGCCATTCAGGTCGCCAAGGAGATCACACGGCGCGGAGCTCGGGAGGCCTATGTGGTTCGGGAGAAGAAACTGGTGGGCAAGATCACCATTCTGGATTTTGTCAACAAGATTCTCAGGGACTGACTGAACCATGCACGAAGAGCAAACCAGCGCGCTTTCCACGAAGGAACTGCTGATCCGGGGCGCCATCATGGCCGCCATCACCACCATGGTGGCTATGAGTGCGAACGCCGCAGGGTTCAACCGGGACCAGATCGTCTCCTCCTCCGTCTTCGCCATGATCATCTCGGCGACTCTGCTGTTCTGGCAGTTCCGTCTGGCCATCGCCTTCATCGGTATTTCCGCGCTTCTGGGATTCAAGGTGATGACCCTGGAGTCGTTTGTTCAGAAATGCGAACTGGACATCATTCTGTTTCTCGTTGGCATGATGGTCACGGTTGGGGTGCTAAAGGAGCTGGGACTCTTTACCTGGATCATCCAGACCATTCTGGGCATGGAGCGGATGAATGGGACTCTGTTCGTGGTCATCCTCTGCCTGGTGTCTGCATTGATGGCTTGCACCGTGGACGAAGTGACCTCCATCATCTTCACCTGCACGCTTATTTTTCAGGTGTGCGACACGCTCAAGATTTGTCCCAAACCATTTGTCCTGATCTCCATCATGGCCACCAACATCGGCTCATGCGGAACCATGCTCGGGAATCCTGTGGGCCTGCTGATCGGCAAGAATGGCCGGTTCACTTTCATGGAGTTCCTGCACTGGTCTTTCCCCATCATGATGGTCTCTCTCATTGTGACCACTATTCTCCTTGTTTTCTGGTACCGGAAGGAGATCCACGAGTTGACCGAGAAGCTGCAGGCGAGACGAAGCATGGGGTTGACCCTCGGTCCGCTGGTGGCCGTCCCCTACAAGCGCGCACTTTTCATCCTCCTGGGTTCTGGCGCCTTGATCGCCTCCCACCACTTCCTGGAGCAGCTTCTCGGAGTGGACGACAACACCTTTCTGATCGTGGCGCCCCTCTTTATCGCGGGGATCCTGATGATCTGGCGCAATCAGCGGGCCCGTCACTACATCGAGGTCGAAGTCGAGTGGTGGACTCTGCTGTTTTTCATGATGCTGTTCGCGGTGGCTGGCACCTTGGAGCACACCCAGGTGACATCGCGGATCGCCGGGAGTTTTGGCAGGCAGTTCGGCGCTTCTCCAGGCTTGCTGACCCCCGTCGTCCTGTTTGGATCCGCCATCGGATCGGCCTTCGTGGACAACGTCGTTTTCGTGGCGGCCGCCATTCCGGTCGTGAAGGAGCTCAATCAGTTCAATCTCTGGTGGGCATTGCTGATTGGAGGGTGCTTCGGCGGCAACATCACTCTGATTGGCTCCACGGCGAACATTGTGGCGCTGGGCATGCTCGAGAAGCAGTATCGGATGCGCATCTCCTTTCTCGAATGGCTCAAGATCGGGCTGGTCGCCGGTGTGGTGTCCGGTCTGACCGCGTGGGGGGGACTGACTGTTCTCCGTGGCTTCATGCCGGACGAATGGAACAGAGGGGGAGAGTCGATCCACCATTCCGAGGCGGCCAGGGGACGGCAAGACGGAATCACAATGCCGATTTCGAAGTGACGCATGCCTCGGCATACTCTTTGACTTGCCGGAGATAGTGCTCGATGGATGGAGAGCGCTTTTTCTTCAACGCCTTTTCCAACAGTGCGATGCCCGTCGGAAAATCATTCTGCTGAGTACGGATCTGGCACTAGTTGTTCGGATCGAAGTACTTGTTATTGCGTCCAGTGCGGTAGAACCAACCAAGGGAAGCCGCCGTGTAGGCTGGATAAGCCGACCTTGTTGAGAACCGTTCACTGGAAACGTGACCGTCGCACCAGGAGATATTGGCTCTGCCACTATGGCGGAAATGCATGGTGGGAGCTACCGAATAGCCTTGATCCGGCTGCTGCAAGAAAGAGTTCACTCCGAGTCTTCCGTCGGTGGAAAATCCGCCGCTAGAACTCACTAGGCAGCCAGAGTCTCCAAACATGATCGTTTCCGCCGACTGTCGTATGCGGTGGAGGGGGAACCCTGAACTGAATGACGCCGAAGTCCACCCGTTGCTCACTTTTCCGACGAGCTGATTGTAGCCATAGCCGCCGCCGCCGCTCTCGTAGGCAGGTTGATGCACGATATCATCGATCAGGCTTGCCATCGTGGGACAGAACTGGATTTCCTTGCTTTCTCCAAGGTAGGGGAAGAGCGCGCCCTTTCTTGGGTCGAAGTTCTTGTTGTTGCTCCAGCCTCCCGTATTGCTCACGCCATGCCACCGTACCTTGTTCGCGCCCATCATATCCAATGCGACCGGCACAAGGCGTGAGTCATTGTCACCCGCATACATGATGTTGGCTTGGCTTATCTGCCGAAGGTTGTTGTTGCAGCTGATACTTGTGGCTTTGTCTTTGGCTTGTTTTAGCGCAGGCAGTAGCATGGCTGCCAGGATCGCGATGATCGCGATGACCACGAGCAACTCGATCAAGGTGAAGCGGGGAGGGGAGTTTCTTCCAGGGACGGGGTAGAGGCGGAGGGGGGCGGTTCTCTTGACGATCTTCATGATTCGCTTCCTGCGGATTCTCAGTGTGACGCGCACTTGTGTCTTGCACTGGGGAGCAGGAGCGAAAGGCGGTACCAGAACGGACCGGCCTGCCGTATGCCCTGAGCGCGAAAACACGACGACTCGATCACTTGCGGGTTCTGGCTCACAGCGTCTAGCGCTGATCACAGTTGCGCGACAGCTCCCGAATTGCACGGGATTCACCACAATACGTATGACCGATGGCACGCAATATACATTGTTGGTATGCCGCAGCCAGCTGGAAGGAAGAGAAATATTTCTGGAGATGCTCCTGCAAAAAAAAATCCGCGTTGAGAGCGCATGCGTTCTCAACGCGGATCTGATCGTATTGCACTTCCCGGATCAGCTCTCTGTTTCTGACGCGGCCCAAACGGAGCGTGCGTGACGCCGCACGAGAAGATTGGGATGCTGCAGGCAGCTCTCGATTCGCTGTTGTTCGGAGGTATCCCCAAGTGCCGTCAGAGTGCGCACCGCCCGGATTTCGATAGCTGAGCGAAACGAGGTGAGATCGTTGTCACGCGCTCCCCAGAGCGACATCTCGAACGGTGCCCCCCGGGTGCGCTCCAGGAAGCGTTTCACTTCGGCAACTCCCTCGACCTGACCCGCCATCTCAAACCCCTTGAGCAGCAGCAGAATCTCGGCGGCGTCGAGATCGGGCTTGGCGAGCATTTCTGCCAACGCTTCGGCCGCGCCTTCGGCTTGCAGCTCTGCTAGTGCGAGAGCGGCCAGGATGCACGGCGCCGGAGATTTGATGCCAAGGTTTGGTTCGCTGCGGTGCTCGGAGACAATGCTCTTGAGTTCCGCGATGACTGCTGGATCCGAGTTTTTTCCGACTGCGGCCGCAACTGCGCCCACAAAGCGGCGATGCGGGTCTTTCTCTCTGCTCAGGAATCCGGCCCAGTCGATGCTCGGGTCGCCTGCAATTCTAGAGAGACGCCACATGGCCAATCCATTCTGCTCTCCCCCAAGCTCGGCAAAGAGTTCAGGCACAGGTTTGTCCATGATGGATTCGGCGGGTTTGGGGCAGATGCCGCGAGTCCGCAATTCCGCTTGCAGAGCGGGCATATCCACATCGGCGAGGGAGCTGCCAGCCTGGATCGCGCGCGCGGCCGCAAGTCCGCAGATCTCGCCAAAAACCTGGAGATCACGCTGCATGCGCACGAGTTGGTGCAGGTCGTGATCGACAGCCAGAGCCCGGCAAGGCACCAGTAGGCCGTCCAACTCCTGCGGCACAAAGGTTCGGAAGGGGACATCCCCCTGACAAAGAAAGCGCCAGAGGCCAAACATGACCACATGGTGTCGGCACCAATCACTTTCCTCCGCGTAGTCCATGGCGTGATTGTCATGGTGCGCGCGGGAGCTGCATACGGAATCGGGCCAGGTCCTTCCCTCGAGAAAATCGTCAAAGGTGAGAGACGGCGTGCCTGCGAGGAAGCGGCTTTCGCGAAGGCCCAGGATGGAGGCAAGCGTGCAGTAGTGTGTCTCGGCAGTGTAGGGCGCTCGTTTCCAGATGCGGGCGCGCCCCTCGAAATGGGCTCGGGAGAAGTCGATGGTGTCAGTGGGGTCCACCCATCCCGCGTCGTAGTTGTAGTGGCGCAATTGTCCCCCGACCATCTGGGTTGGCGTATAGCTGTAGGGCTGCGGAAATCCGTCCCCATCCCGTCCAAATGTCATGGGTGCGCCCGCCGCAGCAGCCAGATCGCCGTCTCCCGTGCCATCGATGGCGGCTTGGCAGGGAAACACATGGTAGCCATCGGCCGCTGCGGAGACGACGGCCGTCAGGCGGCGGTTCTCGACAACGACGCCGAAGACGATATGTCCAGAGAGGATGTCCGCGGCACTGTTGGCCAGGGCGTCGGCGAGCACTTTCGTTTTGGCGACAGGATGAAACCCGCGCGCGTCGGTGGCGGTGGCTGCCGAGAGCCCCGTCGTATGCTCGTCGAGACGATCCTGCATGCCGCCGGGTAGACCATGGTAGTAGGAGTGGATGCGCCCCGCCGTGCCAATGCCACCGGGGACGGCGGTCGGGTCGAGAACGACCACGCTGGAACCGGCTTCCGAAGCGGACAGCGCTGCAAAGGCGCCCGCCGTGCCATAGCCGGCGACCACGATGTCCCGAGGCTCGTGCAGAATGGCCGTCACGGCGGGCAGTTCGGTGGTGTCGAGATCCTGTTCGGCCGCAGCCGCCAACTCGTTCGTCTGGAGTGAACTGTCACCGTCGGGCGCCTGTATCGTGGGCACTGGGCGGGATGCTCCCGCAAGATCCAGTGTTTCTCCCGAGAGAACTTCTTGCTCGACCGTGCCCTCGAGGAGCGGGATGACGCCCGTGCCAGCCAAGCTGCCAAGCTCGCCTCTGTCGTACTTTCCCTGTAGCCCAGGCGCGACATCGACCATAGTCACATCCGCAAGACCCTGCACATTCTGGCGCAGGTGTGCCACAGCCTCGTTCAGGATGGCCATGGACTGTTGAAGAGTTACCGCCTTGGGGGTGCGTCCCGCACAGCGAACGGAGATGCTCAGGAGCGCTTCGCCAGGCCAGGCAGCCGGCTCCAGCAAAATCGTGTCCTTCAAGACTCCCATGGACGCGGGAACGGCGATGCTGCATGCTTCGAAGTCCGCAGGAACTCTGGCCAGGTAGGCACGACGAATGGCCATGGCCATGGCCGGAGCAGGCAGTGCCAGTGTGGCTCGTGCAAAGGCGCGACCCGGAGTCGCGTCAATGACTGTGGCGGCTTCCACAATCTGACGCCCGCTCTTGCCAACGACTTCGACGCCGCGCAGCATACCTTGCTGGCCCACGACGACACGCACAGGCAGCACGCGCACGAAAGCATCGATACCCGACTGAGATGCAAGCTGATCGAAGGCAAGCGTGCAGAGAAGAGGATCAGCCGAAGCCGTCGGCGGCGCGCCGCATTCTCTGGAAAACTCGAGAATGCGTTGGCCAAGCTTCCCGTCTGGCACAGCGCAGTTCCACATGGCACTGAGTTCGATCCCCAGTGTGGGAGCGGTCTCGATCAAGCAGACGCGGAGACCACGGGCCCTGGCGGACAGCGCGGCGGACATTCCTCCCCAGCCAGCGCCAAGGACGATGACATCGCCTTTCCAGAGAATAGTTGAGAGACGGGAGCCAAGCGTGATCTCGTTCATTGCGGTTCTGTGCCCCTTCTGGCTGTATCCGCCTCTCAGCGAATCAGGGCTGTCCGCCGAAGATATCGCCATTGACCTTGATGACAAAGTTGCGGTCGATGGACTCTTCCTCTGCCTCCTGCTCGCTGGTCACCACAGCCTCGAAAACGCTGCGGACCGCCACTGCGGCAGACGGTGTATAGAGCTTCACGAGCCCCACCTTCTCATTGCCGGAGAAGAGCACCACAAGAAGCACTTCCTCGTTGGCCGCACCGATCAGGATACTCCGTTTCAGCCCCTGGTGGAGCACACTGCTGAACTCGTCCTCGCCGAGAAGGCGGGCGAGCTCACGCGTTGCGGCGAAGACGCCCGCTCCCAGCGCGGAAATAAGCATCGGGTCCATTCCCTTGCGTACATTCTCATGCGCCAGAACGTGCCCTGCCTGGTCACAGAGCACGCAACTGTCCGCCTCGGAGTTGTCGAGAAGCTGCAGAAGAATGCGACGGAGCTTGTTCACTTCGCGCTGGGTGAGTTCGTACGTCATTGGCAACAAGCCCTTTGGAGAATGAAAAGAGAACGGTAGAATACACGATTCGGTTGTGGAGGATGGCTATCGGATGAGGATTTCATCGGCTTTCTCATCCTTGTCGCCATCTCCGCGTGCTTCCTTGACAAATTTGTGGAGCACGAGCTTGGCGATCATGTTGAGCGTGTCGAACACCCCGCTGCCATCTGTGGCAACGGAGGTGAAGCTTGGGCGCCGCGTTCCTTGGTTATTGAGCAGGAACTCGAGATAGTGGACGGGCGCGACGCCGGGGATGTCCCGCTTGTTGTACTGGAGAACATACGGGATATCGTCAGGGGTGATCTTTTGCGCTTGCAGGTTGTCCCCCAAGTTCTTGAGACTCTCCACGTTTGCACTCATCTCGGACCACTGGCTGTCCGCGACGAAGACCACACCATCAACCCCCTGCAGGACAATTCGCCGAGTGGTGTTGTACATGACCTGCCCGGGCACGGTGTACATCTGAAAGCGGGTGGTGAAGCCCTCGATCACATCGGCCACAAGAGGCATGAAATCGAAGAAGAGTGTCCGGTCCTTGGCCGTGTCAAGAGAAGTGAGGTCCCCCTTGTGGTCACGGCGGATCATCTTGTGGACCGTCTCAAGATTCGTGGTCTTGCCACAGAGGGCAGGCCCATAGTAGACAATCTTCAGTTGTATTTCTCGAGATTCGTGATTGATGAATGCCATGTGTGCGATCCTCGATAGCTCTCGGCCCGTGTCTCCTTCGGTCAGTCTTTCCGCGCTGCAACATGTCTTTGTTTTGCGACGAATGCAAGAAAATAGGTACCTCTTGGTTTTTTTTTCTCCAATGATAAGGTGTAGGGGTCGTGGGTATATCGTGCTTGCGGAGTGGAGAGCGTACATCGTAATCGAAGGCGTAGTGGTTTTATTGAGGAGTGCACAATGGGTATCAAATCCCTCTTTGGCAAGTTTGGCAAGAAGTCTGTTCCCCAGCACCCGAGCCCAGCGCCCGAACCCGTGGAGGACGAGGTTGGTAGTGGGCTGGACGAGGCGTCCGAGCCCCAACCCGAAAGTCCCGAGCCGGACAAGTCTCCCACATCCGCGTCTTCTATTCCCCCGCTGGATGTGCCTCAAGAGCAAGAGCAGGATTCGCCCGTGGTGTCCGAGCCTATAGCTTCGCCCACAACGGTGGAGCCTGCACCGGAGCCAGAGGAGCCGCTTGGAAAAGGCGAGGATGGAAGATTTGACATAACGCCGGACGCGGGGGGGGCGCCCGCAGACCGCGCCCGTCAACCATCTCTCTTCGACGACGCTCCCGAAAAGCCGTCTTTCCCAAGTGGCGACAACCTTGACTTTCGCGCGAGTCAGACCTTCCGGGTCAGGCCGCCTTCCGAGCCGGACGGAGACAACGGCGAAGAGCAGTCCACCTTCGAGCCGACAGACGAACTGCGGGGAAGCCAGACGATTCGAGTAAGGAAACCGTCTCCTACTCCCCCCGAACCAAAGTCCCCAGCTTCAGCACAGGCGGGGGACGATCTTCGCGTGAGTCAGACCTTCAAAGTCATGCGCACCACAGACGGGGATGGGGCGAGCGGGTTCGAGGCCGCGCCTGCCGCACCCACGGTCCCCGAGACCGAGGAAGAAGTGGGAGTCGAATTGCCGATCGAGGCTCTCCTGCGCAATGTTCCAGAAGAGCTTCACGGCCCCTCTTGGTCTCCCGAGTCTGTTGTTGGCGAGTATGTGCTCTTCGATGCCGAAGTGCTTCTGGATCAGCTGCGGGGGGGGGATGTCCGTCTGAAGGCCAAAGACCTGGCGGCGATTCTTCCCGATGGCTGGTTGGTCGGCTCTCCGGATGCGCCGGTCTCCCTTGCTCTCGATCTGGTGGTGGCCGCTATGCCGCCGGAACTTCTGCTGACCACCACGGCACTCGACCAGGAGACGGAAGCTGCAAGTGCGGCACCGGATCTATTCCGGACCGACACGCCACCCCCTCCTGCCCCGGAGGATGTGTCGCCCCCCAGCCTTTCCTCACCATCCCCATCCCCCACCCCGGCACCCGCTCCCGCTGCCGCTCCCGCTGCGGCATTTTCGGGAGAAACCATTTCGCTGCCCTGCGCACTCTTGCTGGGCGCGCTGCCTGCGGAAGTCAGGGGGGAAAAGTGGGACAAAGACACCTTCCCAGAGACGACAATCCCAGTTCCGCGCGAGGAGTTGCTAGGACAACTGAGCGCCGGGCGCGTTGCCCTTGACACGGTGCGTTTCCGCAGTCTTTTGCCACAGGGCTGGCTGGGCGATGCCGACATCGAGTGCGAGCTGCCCCTGAGCGAAGTGGTTATGGCTATTCCCCCTGAACTCCTTCGCCCGTCCACGGAAGAGGATGACGATGTGGCTGAGGCGGCGAAGATGGCCGAGTTCTTCACTGCGGACATCGCATCTCCCACGGCACCGGATCAGACAGTGGAGCTCCCTGAAAAGGCTCCCCCCGCGCCAGAGGAAAAGCCCGACGACGGGCCAGCAAAGACGACCGACGATGGGCCAGAGGAGATGCTGGAGGTTCCAATGGCCGCTCTTCTCGCCGGCTTGCCCCCGTCCAAACGGGGGGAGCAGTGGGATCAGACGGCGTTCCCGGATGGCGTGCTCTCCCTGCCTCGCGCAGAGCTTCTACAAAAACTCGGCGAAGGCCGCGTCCCATGGGACGTCGAGCGTTTGCGTGATCAAGTGCCCTCGGGCTGGCTGGCCGAACCGCCAGTGGGCGAGGTCGAGCTGGACCTTGCGCAACTCGTTGTGGCAATTCCGGCTGAACTGATGGACGCTAGCCAGGAACTGGGGGAGGACGCCCAGGCTGCCAGCGAGATGCCACAGCTCTTTCATTCCGACACAGCCGAAGTGGAGAAGGTGGCGTCGGCTGTGGCGAAGCCCGAGAAAACCACGCCCCCCTCATCAGTCGTCGCGGAGTCGCCAGACGAGGAACCGACATCCATCGACGACGCTATCGAGGATGGCGACCTCACGGGCGGAAAGAACCTATCTCTGTCCTCCTGTCCCGAATGGGACGGTGTGGAGACATCGCTCGAGATGGCGCCGCGGGGGATTGACATCAATCTCGCCGATGTACGCGAACTGACATTTCTGACGGGCATCGGTCCAACGCGTGCGGAGGCTCTTGTGGCACATCGCCAGGAGCACGGTCCGTTCGCGAACATCTTCGAGCTAGGCAATATGCCTGGCATTGGCCCGTCGCTGTTTCGCCGGATGACAGGGCTCGCATTGCGGCGGAGGGTGGATCGCCATGCGATTATGACCAATCTCCTCGGACTTGTCAACGACGGCAGCGCGCTGCTGGCGCAAGTCGCAGGGCGCATGCAGGAAGAGGTCGGCGCTCTGGGGTGTGTGATCACCTCGTCGGACGGTATCCCGCTGGCCGCCTCCGGAGACATGAAGGGGGAGGGAGGCGAACGCATCACCGCCCTTGGCGCCCGTTTTGCCCTCAAGACACGTTTCCATCTGCAGCGCTTCGTCGACCAGGATGCGGATTGCATCATGATCCCCGGCTGCACACCGCCACTCATGCTTCTGACCGCGGAGGATGTGATTTTGATTTTCTCGTTGCGAACAAGCCAAATCTCCAAGCGACGCTTGGCAAAGGCGCGACGGGCCACACGTGAAATCGGTTGGCTTCTTTCCCGCCGCGCGGCCGTGATCAACTACTAAGACCTGCTCCCGAGTGCGACGGGAAGCTCGTGCAGAAACTTCCATCACTGATTTCCATGTCTCTGTGGAATTGCTAGGAGAAGAACAGCCTATGTCTGAGATAGGTGACAAAACACTTGCTGGGAGCTGGCCATTTGGAGCCACCGAGAAGCGCCAGCTCGCAGTCAAGTTCAAAGTGAGCCTTCTTCAGTGCTTGCGCGACTACGAGCAGTACAGCATCACAACGACGCCATCCCTTGAGGATCTTATCTCCCTGGCGAACCGGTTTGAGGAAGCATGCCGGATTTTGGACGAGTGTTCGGGCAACTGCGAGACGCTTGCGGCCACCTTCCGAAACTATGCCGGTATCAGCCCCCATGCGGAACCTAGAGCGGCGGAGGCAGCGCGCTTCGCCCGTTCCAGCGGCAAGGAGGTCATCCTCACTCGCACCACCATTGAAGAGTTGAAGGGAGCAGATGTCTCGCTGGCACAGATTGAGGGGGGCAACGCGATTGTTTGTCATGGCGACGACTATTGGGGAACGCCCGTGGACAGACTCATCATTCTGGCGGATGAGGAGGAACAGGCGCTAGTCGATGAGGATGAGACCCCAAGCGTTCCTGATGAAGTTGCCTTTTTCCTCCGCCTAAAGGAGGATGAACTTGGCAACGCCCTGCAGTTCATGGCGCTGACTGGTCGTGTGGGGCAGATGGAGTTCCGAAGCCCGGATGGGGAAAAAGCCGGCAGCGTGTTTGTCGAGCACGGGCGAATCGTGCATGCAGAGTGCGATGGACATGAGGCTGTGAAGGCGCTGGCGACTCTGTTCAACAAGGGCGCGCTGGAGGGGTGTTTCACCGATGGTGCAATCCCCGCGAAGAAGACCATCACGCTCAAGACGGATCAGTTGCTGATCGAAGCCGCCGTCATGGCGGACGAGGTGCGGAGCGGACGAAGCACCTGACAGGCGGAACTGCAGCTGGCATCGCTCAGTCTGCCCGTTGAAACGGGGAGGGCACGCAGTATGGTAGCGGGGTCTTCGGACGGGGGGATGCAAGGCAATCTTTCTCTCATACGCTGATCAGGTGTGAATGCAGTCTGACGCTCCATTGTCAATCGTGATTGGCACCCCATATTTTCATCCTGCCCGGAAGTATGGCGGTCCTCCTGTGACTACCTATCAGACAGCGGCTGGCCTGGCTGAGTTGGGACATCGCGTCCGGGTTGTCACCTCTGCTCTTGGTGTGCCGGAGAATCTCCCCCGCGACCGGTGGCTTCAAGGGGACGACGGGTTCGACACCTGGTACGCCCCAGTCAGCGTGCTCTCCGAACCCGCACCGCATTTCACTCCGGCTGCTCGGCGTGGTTTCGACGCAGCCTTTTCAGATGGTACTGACATTCTTCTCCTGAATGTGGGCTTTGCGCATATGAACGTGCAGGCGTCGATGATGGCGCGGAAGGCAGGCATCCCCTATGTGCTCACACCACGTGGTGTGTATGATCCTTTCCGCCTCCGACAGAGAAGGCTCGCAAAGCTCGCCTTCAAACTCCTCTTCGAACAGCGGGTTGTGCGACATGCCGCCACGATCCATGCACTGAACACATCCGAAGCGGAGGCAGTGACGGCGTGCTTTGGCGCCGGGCTACCGATCGAGATCATCCCGAATGGCGTCCAGCTTCCCGACTTGCGGGAGAAGCCTCCCCGTGGGGAGGGTGCCCCCCGTCGGCTGATTTTCATCAGCCGCATCCATTCCGTGAAAGGTCTGGACTTGCTCATACCGGCTTTCGCCAGAGCGCGAGACAGCGGTTGCGGCAACTGGGAGCTGATCGTCGCCGGGCCGGATGACGGATACCTGAAAACGGCGCAGAACATGGCAGATGGGTTGGGATTGGAGGACTCTGTCCATTTCCCCGGTGCGGTGTTTGACGACGAGAAGAGGAAGTTGCTGGAATCAGCAGACGCCTTTGCGCTCCCCTCGTACGGGGAGGGGCACCCCGTGAGTGTGCTTGAAGCCTGCGCCTATCGCCTGCCTGTGCTCGTCACCCGGGGCTGCAACATTCCAGAAATTGCCGAGACCGAGGGAGGTGTGCTTTGCCACGCCGAACAGGATGACATAAGCGAGGCATTGTTGAAACTGCTCTCTGCCAGTGACGAAACCCGTGCTGCCTGGGGCGCCAATGCGCGCAGGCTCGTCGAAGAACGCTTCACCTGGGACCGCGTTGTTCGAAGTCTGGAAAGTGTCTATCGCCGTTTGGTCACGTAGACTCCCCACGAGCCTGAAAACCGAGAGGCCGTTCGAGGGGATTCGCTTCCACGAACACTCCCCCTGAACGGCCTGTGAGACTCCTGTCTACGCGACATGTCAGACGCGAAGTGCGTCTACTTTC
>JAGLDW010000297.1 GCA_023145395.1 Lentisphaeria bacterium
TCGTCGCTGATCTTTCCATCACCATCCGTGTCGAATTTCAGCAGGCGGCCTCTAGTGGCCTCAGTGGCCTGGGCCTCCTCCTCCTCACTGAGTTTCCCATCGCCATCTGCATCGTATTTCTCGAGTTTCTTTTTGGCGCGTGCCTCAACCATCTCGGCTTTCGTGTCCTCGCGCAGCTTGGCGCGTTCCGCCCTGTCCAGTTTCCCGTTGCCATTCGCATCGTATTTCTTGATGAGCGCAGCTTGATCCTCAAGCCTCTTGGCCTTCTCCTCTTCACTAAGCACTCCATCGCCATCGACATCGTATTTCGCAAGCACTCTCTTGCTGACTCTATCCCGGGATTTCTTCTTGCGAGCCGCCCTCATGATGGCTTTCTCATCCTTGCTTAGCTTTCCATCGCCGTCCTTGTCGTACTTTTCGATCCTCTTCCGATGCTGGTCCTGTTTCCTCCCCTGGTTCTTCAGCTGGTTCCTTGCCTGATTCTTTGCACCTCTCACCGCAGCGCCTTGTCCCTGGGCCCGGACCACGTTGCAGAACAGCAGTGCCACAACGGTCAGTGCGATCAGTGCGAATCGTTCGGTCTTCATGATTTTGTCTCCTGGTTCTCTGGCTTCACACGTGTCCCGGGAACACCCGTTCTCGGTTGGTCAACACCCATCAAACGCCATCGGTAAACGTGTATTGTGCGCTATCCGCATTTTCTTCTGTTGATCCCATTGGCAGGTGGTGCATGGTAGTGTTTTCTACATTACCCCGCCGACGGAGAACGCAGACATGTTCGACAAGCAGTTTCTCGAGAAGATCATCAATCCTCCGAAGTCCTATCGACCCATTCCCTTCTGGAGCTGGAACGAGCGGCTGAGCACGACCGAGACGCGAAGACAGATCGGGGAGATGGATCGCGCAGGCATTGGCGGATACTTCATGCACGCCCGTGGCGGGCTCGAGACGGAATACATGGGTGCGGAATGGATGGAGAACATCGCCGCCGGCGTGGACGAGGGCCAACAGCGCGGCATGGGCGCCTGGGCCTACGACGAAAACGGCTGGCCCAGCGGCTTCGGAAACGGCTTGGTGAACGGCCGAGGCATCGAATTCCAGCAGAAGTACCTGCGTTTGGAGGAGGCAGGGAGCGAGACCCCGCGAGAGGATGGGCACACCATCGGTTTCATGCGGGCTGGCGGAAGACTTTTCCACGCCTATTACGATGTGAATCCCTTCTATGTGGACACACTGAACGAAGAAGTAATTCGCATCTTCCTAGAGGAGATCTACGCCCCCTATCACGAACGGTTCGGCGAGGATTTTGGCGGGGCGATGCCGGGCTTTTTCACCGATGAACCACAAATCTCCCGCAACGGCATTCCCTGGTCCTTCGTGATGCCTGGCCGGTATCTCGAGGCATATGGAGAGGAGTTGCTACCGCTTCTGCCCCAGCTCTTCCATCAGACTGGTGAATGGCGCCGGACCCGCTACCGCTTCTGGCACTTGGTGCAGGAGTTGTTCGTCACTGCCTTCAGTCAGCAGATCTTCGACTGGTGCGAGGCGCATGGTTGCCAACTCACTGGGCACATGGTGCTTGAGGAAACGCTACAGAGTCAGCTCACCACCAACGCTGCGGTCATGCCCCACTACGAGTTTTTCCATATCCCGGGAATGGACTGGCTCGGTCGTCACATTGATCCTCCAACCACACCCGTGCAGGTCGCCTCCGTCGCCCATCAAATTGGGCATCGGCATGTGCTGAGCGAGACCTTTGCGCTCACCGGCTGGAACGTGTCTTTCGAAGAGCTGAAATGGATGCTCGAATGGCAGATGGTGCGCGGTGTCACTCAGCTCTGCCAGCATCTCGAGGGCTACTCTCTTCGCGGAATCCGCAAGCGTGACTATCCCCCCAGTCTCTTCTATCAGCAGCCGTGGTGGAATCGCTACCGGTTCTTCAACGACGCCATGACGCGCATGGGCATGCTTCTGTCGGATGGCGAGGCCGAGTTCAACGTGCTGGTGCTCCATCCGCAGGGCTCCGCATGGCTGCATTTCGACTGCGACGCCAACGACGGGCTTGCCGAGTTGAACGAGCAGTTCATGCAGCTGACTCATGCGCTTGAGCGTGCACAGATTCCCTTTCACTACGGCGACGAGCGGATTCTGCGACGTCACGGCTCCGTGGAGGGAGCATCCCTGCGCGTTGGCCGGCGGGTTTATTCGACCGTGGTGGTTCCTTCGTGCGACACGATCTCGGAAGCGACCTACCAGTTGCTCGCGTCGTACGCGGCCGAGGGGGGGCGTCTGGTCTGGTGCGGGGGGAGGCCGACATGGGTCGAGGGCATGCCGGACGCACGCTTGGATGAACTGACGGGAATGGGAGTGCATGTGGCGGAGGCGGTGGGTGTTCCCTCTGCCATGCCAGAAGAGGCGAGACAGATCCAAGTGTGCGACGCCGCGACTGGCGCCGGGATTCCGGATATCACTGCGACCATGCGAGTGTTTGCTGCGGAGTCCGCAGGGCAAGCCATGCGCATGTACTACTTCGCCAACCGCAATCTGCAATCGGAGTTTGGGGCGCACGTCACCGTCCCCGGTTCCTCGGCCGCACGCTTCGAATTGGAGACGGGAGAGATCACGCCAATCCTCTTCACCTCGCGTGATGGTCGGGTGAGCGTGCATCACCGCTTTGTGGAGGCTGGTTCGCTTACGCTCTTCGTCAGTGACGATCCCGATGCTTTTGCACCCGCTCCGCCCACTCCTCCACTCGTCCCCATCGAGCCAGCGCTTGTTTCCGGAGGCTGGGAGCTGGAGCTGCTCGATCCCAACGCTCTTACGCTGGATGTCTGCGATGTCTGGTTCGATGGGGAATTGCTGGCCGAAAAGGAGCATGTGAGTGTCGTGCAGGCTCGGGCCTTGCAGCTGGAGCGTGAAGTGGCTGTGCACATGCGCTTCGTTGTCGAAACGGTCTCAGGCTACGCGCCGCCGAACGGCTGCCACCTGGTGGTCGAGTGTCCGGAGCTCTACGACATCCACATCAACGGGGAACTTTTGGTGCAGCGGGACGAGGGACACTACCGCGACACGTCGTTCCGCATGCTGGCGCTGGACGGCGCTCTGCGGGAGGGACGCAACGAGATCGAACTGTCGATCCGCTTCATCCAGTCCAAAGCCGTCTACGAAAACCTGCGCAGAGCCAAAGCCTTCGAAGCCGAGAAGAACAAATTGACCTTCGACACGGAAATCGAGGCAATCTATCTGATCGGTGCCTTTGGAGTGGCCACGGACGGAAAGTGGACTGATTTGCCGCGCGACGCGCAGCGATACGAGGGCGACTTCGCTCTGGCACCATTGCCCGCCACCGTTTCGCTGGAGAATCTGACGCCGCAACGTCTACCGTTTTTCAATGGGCGTCTGAAAGTGCGGAAAACGATTGATCTCAGGGCCGAGGAACTGGCCGGACGCAGCTTCGCCTATGTTGTGCAGCAAGCGCACATTGTCTCGCTCGGGATCAACAGTACGGCGGTGCACGAGTGGTTCTGGCGGCCTTTCACGGCGGAGCTGACTGCGCCTGGGTTGCTGCGGGAGGGTGTCAACGTGTTTGAACTTGAGCTGACGTGCGGACTTCGCAATTTGCTTGGACCGCACCACCTCGAGGAGGGGGAAAGCTTTGCCGTAGGCCCAGGCAGCTTCTTCAAAGAGCCAAACATCTGGGGCAATCGCCCGTGGAACGATGGTTACTGCTTCGTCCGCCATGGAATCACGTTCTGACGTTTGTGCGTAGGAAAAACGGCGCGGCCCGGGTTGATGCGAGCCGCGCCGTCTATTGCGTTTTCCCGGCCTTTGCGGTCAGTTGTTGGATTTCACTGGACGATAGGGGTTGACCCAATGGGCGAAAGCGGGTACCTGGCGTGTCTGGATCCAGACCTTGCCCGATCCGGAGAAACGGCAGACAAAACCCTCTCCCGAGAAGAACAGGCTCTTGAAGCCGCCCACACGGCCCACATCGTACTCCAGCCCCTCGGTAAAGGCGACGATGTAGCCGGTATCGACCACGTAGCCTCCGTTCACGTCGATCTCCAAGATCGCCCCATAGGAGTTGAAGAATAGGTCGCCCTGGCCTGAGCAACGGATCAGAAAAAGCTTCTCCCCACTGAAGAAGCCTTTCACCAGCCCCTGCCATTTCGACTCCACGTTCACCCCCATGCCAGAGGCCACAAAGGCCGAGTTCTGGAGATAGATCGTGTCATCGTCCAGGTACACATGGCGAAGGTCTCCGGGCGCCGCCGGAGCGATGCCAATCTCTCCAGGTCCCCCCTCGGCAGTGAACTCGTTGATGAAAATGGATTCGCCGGTGAGCATGCGTCCAAGGCCCCCCCGGAACTTGGTCTTCATAGCGATGTTGGTGTCCATCGTCGCCATGGCCGAGCCCTCGACCTTGAGTGTCTCGTCGGGCGGCAACTGCACGGTCAGGAAGCTGAAGTCGGGTTGCCCGTCCACTCGGTATTCGAAATCGCAGCGTTCGTCTGTCATGGTTTTGTCCTCCTGCTTTCTCGTCTACCGGGGTCTCAGCTTCGCGCCTAGAGTGCGCCCGAAGCCGACCGCGTTGTGCGACTGGCACCAGACCGTGCCCCGCCCTCTGAACTTGCACACGAGTCCCTCGCCGCCGAGAAAGGACGAGGCCCAGCTCTTCCCCGCCTTTGTCAGGGTGAAGTCCAAAGTCTCGTTAAAAGCGACAATGTGCCCGGTGTCGACAATGTGCTCGCCGTCGATCTCGATGGGATAGATCGCGCCAAAGGAGCTGAGGATCACCTGGCCCTCGCCGTTGAGATTGAGCCAGAAAACGCGTTCTCCGGAAAGGAAGGACTTGAAGCCTTGCCAGCTGAGGTCGATTTCGACTCCTTCCTCGCAGGCGACGTAGGACCCGCCCTGCACGATGAGACTTTCGCCAGCTTGAAGCTGGTAGGTCATCATGTCTCCAGGCATGGTCGTGGCCAGGTAGAGTTCTCCGCCCTGTTGTCCAGCCGTGAAGTGGTTGAGGAAAAAGGACTCGCCGGCGAGCATGCGCTTCATGGCCTTGAGCACGCCGCCGCCACCCCGCTTCTTCGTGGTTGTCTCGATGCCCATATCGCCGCTCATGGCGATCATGGCGCCCGCTTCGGACGTACAGGTTTCTCCCGGCGCCATCGCGACGTGTGCCGTCGAGCATCCGGGGCCGCATTCGATCGTGGTGTTCATCGTCAGCCCTCCTTAATAAACAGCAGCAAAATAGGAAGTTTTTCCATGCCGACCCTTAGCGCAATTTCGGGTTCAGCCAACTGACCAGCCCGCTCATGCTGCGGGACTGGATCACGATGCGCCCTGTTCCCTCGACGCGGGTCACCAGGCCCTCGCCGCTGAAGACGCTGGAGATGATGCCGCCGGCCATCTGGACGTGCAAACTCATACCGGGCTCGTAGGCGACCAAGTGGCTTGTGTCGACGATGTATTCGCCTTGGATCTCCTTGTCGAGCAAGGCGCCATAGGCGCCGAACCAAAGGCGTCCCGTGCCGCTGACCTGGAGTCGGAACAGGCCTTCGCGCCCGATAAAGGATCCAATGCCCGCATAGCCCACGCCCAGTTTGAGTCCCGGGGTGGAGGCGATGTAGGCGCCAGGCTGGAGGTAGATGGAGCCACCGTCGAGATCCACTTCGCGGATGTCTCCGGGAGTTCCCTGCGTGAGGGTCAGACTCCTTGGCCCATTGGTGTTGTTCGTGAACCGATTCACGAAAAGGGATTCGCCGCCGAGAAATTTTTTGCACAAGCCGGAGACAAAGCCTCCGTTGAACTCCGCCTTGACATCGAGATCGGCCGCCATGCTTGTCATGGCGTCGGACTCGGCCACCAGCGTTTCGCCGGGTTCGAGCACGGTTTCGATGTAGGCGAAGGCAGGTGCGCCTTTCACCTCAGTCTGCATGATCCTACTCCTTCTCTTTGGTTCCGACACCAACACAGTGATCAAGCCGCTCCTTCAGTTTTTTGTAGTCTACCTCCAAGTTTTTAAAATGCGCTTTGGGAGGGAGCGACCGGACCAGTTCCTCAAGCCGCTCGATACGTTCCTCGGTTGCCGGATGGGTCTGGAGCAAGGCGAGGACGCGCTCGGAGCCATCCGGCAGGCGACTGTCCTCGCGAAACTTGCGGAACAGGGTGATGCCTCCCCGCGGATCTACACCGGCCTCTGTCAGAGTGGCGAAGGCCGTCTCGTCTGCCTCTCGTTCAAAATCCCGGGAGTACTTCAGCGAGGCCAGGTTGGCGCCCCGTTCCGCAAGAACGGCCAGCAAGGCACGTGAGTCCGAGAGGAAAACTCGCGTGAGCGCGACCACTCCGACGCGGCTCGCCAGCGTGCGCAACCCGTGACGGTGGCTCACGTGAGCGGCCTCGTGAGCAAGGACGAAGGCCACCTCCTCAGCGCTGTCGGCGCGCTCGAAGAAGCCACTGAAGACCACAACCTGGCCACCCGGCAGAGCGAACATGTTCACCTCGGCATTCTGAAGGATGTGAAACTCGAGGGGGTAGGGGGAGTCTCCCACAGCCTGGATAACAGGTGCGGCGATGCGCTGGAATTGACAGGTCAACTCTTCGTCGTCGATTTCGGCGCCCGTCTTGGCGTAGTGGGCGTAGAGCGCCTTTCCCAGCTTCACTTCGAGTGCGGGAGGGATTCTGTCCACAGCTTGGTTGACGATGGCGCTGCGAAAAAACCATAGTGAGACGACAGCTGCCGACAGCGTGATCAAAAGGAACAGGATGGCCAGGCGGATGATCGCTTTCGCGCGACGGATGGAGCGCAGCGCACGTGTGATCCCGTAGGCGTGCTTCAGTGTGGGGTCGTTCAAGATGGCGTGGTCGGACGTGTAGACCTCCCAGCCCTCGGCGGACTCATGTGTGAAGAAGAGGATTCTTCCCGCCGCTCCGCCGCGTCGCACTTGGATGCCGTCGATGGGCAGTTCCACACCTCCCCCATCCTCAGGCAAGAAGGCCAGGAACCGCCCTCCCACCTCGATTCGGCCCGGCTTTCGCCCTCCTTCGAAGTGATCGTGAAAGGCCCAGCCATTGTACAAACCATCCGGCATCCCAACACTCCCAGCCAACGTCTCCCTGCTTCTACTCCCAGCTTGAGAGGATAAAACGTGCGGCCTGTACAGCGGGCTCCGCTGTGTCGTAGCCACCCGCCTCGATGGACAGCCAGTTGTCATAGCCGTCTGCTTTGAGCAGTTTTAGACACCCATCAGGCTGTGCGTCACCAGCGCCGATGGGACATCCCTCGTAGCCGACGCCTGCGGGGGAGACTAGAGAGGGACTTTCGTCTGGTTGGCGGACCCGGAAATCCTTGATATGGACATGCTCAATGCGCCCGCGGAAAGCACTGTAGCATTCGGCAGGGAGGTCGCCGCCAAGGAGAAAATTCCCATTGTCGAAGGTGAACTTCACCGCGTCGCCCGCGCCCTTCAGCACATCGAGACAGTGCCCGGCGCTCGCAGTGAAAAGGGGAGTCATACCAAAATCCTCGATCATGAGTGTGATGCCGCTTCCCGCGCTTTGCTCAGCCGCCTTCGCCAGCATGTCTCCGTACACGAGTCGACCGTCTTCGTTGCTCATGCCTTCGCAGGGCTTGGTGCCGGGCAGCAACATGCGCTCGCAACCCAGTTTCCGGCAAAACTCGACACCCCTCGCCACGATGTCCAACGCTTCCTGGCGAGCGCCTGCCGTGCCATCGCCGATGAAATTGACTCCGTGGTCCGCGCAGGACCAGTCCATGCCAAGATCCCCAGCGATGCTCTGGATCTCCGACCATAGGACAGGCTCGTCCTCACACCATTTTGGGGCGGGCTCCAGCCCGTTGACCCCGGCTTCGGAGAATGCGGCAAGCAGGTCGCGAGGAGAGATCGCGCTCGCGCTGAGTCCGGAGTGGTAGCAGAGAAGCATCACAGAAAGCTTTGGCATGGTGGAGTCTCCATCTCTTGAGGGGTCGGTGATTTTGGATCTATGGGAAAAGTACTGCATCGGAGCGAACCCGCAACTACGCGGAGGAACGCCACACCAATCGACTGCCGCGTACGGAGCAAGAAAAAAGCCCGCTGTCCGGATCCTCTCGGAGCCGGGCAACGGGCTTGAGTATGATCCCTTGCGCTATTCGCTCTGGATGGCGGCCTGCGCGGCGGCCAGACGGGCGATAGGCACGCGGTACGGCGAGCAGCTCACATAGTCGAGTCCCGCCCCGTGGCAGAAGGCGACCGAGTTCGGTTCCCCCCCATGCTCTCCGCAAATGCCGAGTTTGATGTCGGGCCGCGTGGACCGCCCGAGATCGACGGCTATCTTGACTAGTTTGCCAACACCAGCCTGGTCCAGAACCTGGAACGGGTCAAACTCGAAGAAGCGCTTGTCTTCGTCCTCGACGTAGGCGTTCAGGAAACGCCCGGAATCATCGCGACTGAAGCCGCAGGTCATTTGGGTGAGATCGTTGGTGCCGAAACTGAAGAACTCAGCCTCCGTCGCCACCTCGTCCGCCGTGATAGCAGCGCGGGGGACCTCGATCATGGTGCCGATCGAGTAGTCGATCCGCGCCTGACGCTCGGCGAATACTTCCTCGATCGCTTCGAGCGCAAAGGCCTTGCAGAAAGCAAGCTCCTTCACATGACCGACGAGGGGGATCATGATCTCGGGATGGACGTCAATCCCCTCGCTCTGCACGTTCAAGGCTGCTTCCATGATGGCACGGACCTGCATCTTGAGGATCTCCGGATAGACGACCGCGAGGCGGCATCCGCGGAATCCGAGCATGGGGTTGAACTCGTGCAGTTCATTGACCTTGGCAGCCACTTCCTCAGAGGTGATTCCAAGCTGCAGAGCAACCTCGTGACGACCGCTATGCTCGTGGGGGAGGAACTCGTGCAGTGGCGGATCGAGCAGACGGATCGTGCCCGGGCGTCCTCCCAATGCGCGAAAGATGCCTTCGAAATCCCCACGCTGCATGGGCAGCAGTTCCGCCAGCGCGTCTTCCCGCTCCCCAAGTGTCTTGGCGAGGATCATCTTGCGCATCGAGACAATGCGGGTTCCCTCGAAGAACATGTGCTCCGTGCGGCAGAGCCCGATGCCTTCCGCGCCAAACTTGACAGCCACCTCGGTGTCGTTGGGCGTGTCTGCGTTCGTGCGAATGCCCATTGTGCGATACTTGTCCGCCAAGTCCATGATCATGCCGAAGGGGCCCGTCAGTTCGGGATCCGTGGTCTTGATCGCGCCCTGGTAGATCGTGCCCGTGGATCCGTTGAGGCTGATCCAGTCGCCGGCCTTGAGGACGACATCTCCAAAGGCGAGAGTTCCAGCCTGGTAGTCGATCTTGGCTTCGCCGCACCCCGCGACACAGCATTTCCCCATACCGCGGGCGACCACGGCAGCATGACTGGTCATGCCTCCGCGCGCAGTGAGGATGCCCTTTGCGGCGTGCATGCCACCAATGTCCTCGGGACTGGTTTCGATGCGAACGAGGATGCAATCCTTGCCGACGGCGGCGGATGCTTCGGCTGCCTCGGCGGAAAAGACGATCTTTCCCTTGGCTGCACCCGGGCTCGCGGGCAGACCCTTGCCGAGCGTGGGAGCCTGTCCTTCGGCCTCACCATCGAAGGTGGGATGAAGAAGCTGGTCGAGTTGCCTGGGATCGACTCGGCACACTGCCTCCTTCTCGCTGAGTAGACCTTCCTTCGCCAGATCCACCGCGATCTTCACGGCGGCGGCGGCAGTGCGTTTCCCTCCGCGTGTCTGCAGCATGAAGAGCTTGTCTCTCTCGATCGTGAACTCGATGTCCTGCATGTCGCGGTAGTGCTTCTCGAGTTTTTCGCGAATTCCATCCAGCTCTGTGAAGGCGGCGGGCATGGCCTCTTCCAGGGAGGGGAACTTCGCTGCGCGCTCCTCCTCGCTGATGCTGTTGTTGACAGCCCATTCACGGGAGCCTGCCAAGGTGATTTGCTGCGGTGTGCGGGTGCCCGCCACCACGTCTT
>JAGLDW010000298.1 GCA_023145395.1 Lentisphaeria bacterium
GCCTCCGAGGACACGGGACCCGACGCCAAGGCCGAGTTCCCGGCCGAGTTGAAGCAGGGCGAGGCGAGCTATGTCTTGGATAGTCAGTTTTCGGTGGAGGCCGGCTGGGAGCTGGCCTTCTATTTAGGGCCCATGGACCGTTGTCTTTGCTTAGAGCGTCGCGACGGACAATTGCGCCGCTGGCGCGGCCGCGAAGTGCCATACGAGGGCCTGGAAGTGCGTGAGCCCGAACCCGATCCCACAGCGGCACCCTGAGGCAAACCATGTCACGACATACCCTGCTATCTGGCGTTTTGAGAGGACTGCCCTCTAAGCGACCCTGTTTTTTTGCACTACTGGCCACCGCGATTGTCTTTTTTGGCGCTTGTTCTGACGACAACCCGTCAGCCAGTGACGCCTCGATCGATGCGGGCGACGCGACTGATGCGGGCGACGTGACCGACGCGGGCGATGCTGGCGAGGCGGGTGATGCGGTTGACGCGGGCGACGCGAGTGACGCGGGACAGGACAGCGGTGGCAGTCCGCGGGGATTCGAGGTGCGTGGCATGGGCGGCGGAGGTGGCATTTTTGTGCCTTCCATTTCGCCTTACGATGAGACCTTCATGCTGACCGCCTGCGACATGGGTGGGGTCTATCGCTCTCACACAGCGGGTGCGCGGTGGGATCTGATTCACTACCAGGAACTGAAGTCGACCTCGGCCTCGACCCACCCGGCCTATTTTGAAGACCGGGTGTTTTGGCATGTTGGTCCCACCCTGGTGGTCAGCCGCGACGGGGCGGAGACCTGGGTCGAGGTTTCGTCAAGCCCTTGGGCTTCGCAGGAAATCGAATTTCTGAGCGCGGTGCCGGGTGAGCCCGATGTGTTGTTCGTGGGCACCGACACCGCCCTGTGGAGGAGCATCGACGACGCCTCCTCGTTTGTCTCGGTGATCGATGAGCGTCCTCGAGAGATCGTGGTGACAGGAGAGCGACTCGTAACCATCAGTGGTGACAACACCTTGCGGATCAGCACCAACCGCGGCGAAACTTGGAGTGTGCAATCGATTTCCGTCAATGGTTCCCCGCTGGCTGCCGAGGAGGTCATCTCCATTTCGGGAGGGGCAAGCGACGCGAACAGCGTTTTGTTCGCGGTGACTTCTCAACATGGAACGATACGCTCCACGGACGATGGGACAACATGGGCAATCGTTGCCCCCTTCGAGAATCAGAACACGCTGCAAATGGCCGCTTCCCAGACCCGGATTGCGTATGCAGCCAACATCGGGGGCACGGAGGTTTGGTGTACGTCTGACGGCGGTGACAGTTGGGCGCGCTGCTTTCGTCTGACGGGTGTGGACGCAAACGTGGGAGCGTCATGGGTGCAGACAGAAATTCACTGGGGATACTACATTACGGATCACGGTTTCTTCGCGAGTCATTCGAATCCAGAGGTGGCGGTCATTTCGACGCAGGGCGATTTATACATGACTCGAGATGGCGGAGGGAGCTGGACACAGGGCATCAACGAGCAACTCGGGGTACTCCCGGGAGATCCCGATCCCCGTTATCGCAGCATCGGTCTGGAGGTAACCAGCAGCTGGGGCTACCTGACGGATCCCCATGATCCGAATCGCGAGTACATCGAATACACTGACATCGGTTTTGCCAGGAGCGTGGATCGCGGGGAGACTTGGATCTACGGTGCCCGGGGCTGCGATTGGACGAACACTTTTTACGATGTGGTGTTCGACCCCGACGTCGAGGGGCGCATGCTTGTGGCGGCGAGCAGACGGCATGACATCCCTCACTGGACCAATGTTTCGCCCAATGATCCGGAGTCGACCTCACACCGCGGGGGCGTGTGTATTTCCGAGGACCAGGGAAGATCCTGGACAAGCACGAGTAGCGGACTGCCTGAACTTCCCTGCACCACCATCGCGCTCGATCCAAGCTCATCCCCATCGCAGCGCACACTCTACGCGGGTATCTTTGGTGAGGGTGTCTACAAGTCCACGGACGGCGGGCAAAGCTGGACGTTGAAGTCCAGCGGCTTGGGCAACCCAGGAAACATGCATATTTATCGGATACGCAGGCATCCGGCGACAGGTGCGCTGTTTGTTCTGATTACGGCGCGGCGCCTTGGCAGCAGTTTTGATGTGCCGGGTGGGATCTGGCGGTCGAATGACAACGCCGAGAGCTGGACGGATATCTCCTCGTCGCTCGAATTGGCGTGGCCCACGAATTTGGCGCTTGACCCAGCTGATGACCAGGTGCTGTTCGTGACGGCTGCAACTGCACCAGGCAAGCCCCAGGGCGGCGTCTACCGTACGCTGGACGGCGGTGTTACCTGGGAACACGTGCTTACGGACGCGGATGTCGCCTCTTCGGGCGGCGCATCGTACGACCACTTCATGTCGGTGACGATGCATCCGGATGACTCGAGCATCGTGTACGCGGGAACAAACGCTCATGGTTTGTGGCTGAGTCAAAATGGCGGGGCAACCTGGTCACATTGGCAGGCTTTCCCCTTCAGCAATGCGCAGAGTGTGACCGTGGACCCGCGGGACACATCACGGATCTTCGTCACCACCTTTGGCGGAGGAGTCTGGGAAGGCCCCCACCTGCCATAAGGAGGAGGGGGACGTTGTTGCGTTAT
>JAGLDW010000299.1 GCA_023145395.1 Lentisphaeria bacterium
CGGCCAGCAATATCTGGCGCTATCGACCGTACAAGGACATGGATGCGGTCTTTGCACCGGATATGTCGAATATCTACGCCGGTGTGGCCGCTGGCCTGTCCGAACTCGGCTGGAATGGCCTGTCCATGAGCCCGGAATACGGCGCGCGCAACCGCTTCGTCTCCATCATCACCGACGCGCCTCTGGTGGCCACGCCGTTGCTGCCGGGCGACACGCTCTGCGACCGCTGTGACATGTGCGTGAAGCATTGTCCGACCATGGCTTTCGAAAAGGAGGTCAAGGGCGAGGTTGCGCTCGAGATCGAAGGCAACAAGTACACGCGTTGCGACAAGAACCTCTGGCGCTGCGCCTGGGCTGAGCATTTCGGGCTCAGCATCGACGCGGACATTCCGGAAAAGGTCGACGAGCAGAGCATCATCGACAATGTGGAGAAGATCGGCATGCGGGGCGGCACGATGGGAAGCTGCCTCAAGTATTGTCTGCCAAAGGACAAGAGAACCTGGGACAAGGACTACTCCAGCGCACCGGTTCGCCGGAAGGATGTGACTCCCACTTCTCCCAAGCCGGAACGCCGAGTGCAGGTCAAGCTCACAACTGAGATGCTGGCCGACGGCGTGGATGTCGTCGCGGTTCGGAGCCGTGAGGATTTGGAGGCCACGGGGGTGGATGTGGGTGCGCTGCTGCCGGACGCGCGCAGCTTCATTCTGATCGGTTCGCGCTATCCGACTCAATCCAACAAATCCACGAAGACACGTCAGCCGAACTATGGCTTCACGGTGATGTACGACACCCGCAAGCAAGCTTTCTTCACCTCCCATGCGCTCGAACAGCTAGGCTACAGCTCGGCGCCGTACGGGATGGGAGGGCTCAGTCTGGATCCCGGCAAGACGGCGTTGGCCAAGATCAAAGAGTTCTCCTTGGCACTCGTCGGAGGCGACTGGAGCGGCAACCTCGAGTTCATCCTCACCAGCGCGGAGTTGGAGACGGACCTTCAGATGGCGACCTACACTCCGTTGCAGGACTCCATGGATCCGACGTCGGCAGTCTATCTGCTCGCCGACGAACTCGGCGCAGACATGATCGGGATTAGTTCAGCGGAGCGTCTTGCAGACATCGCCGAGTCCATTCGCCCGATGTTCGAGGGAGAGTTGATTCTCAACGCCCGCGAGACAGGCAAGCGCTGGCTCACCTCGTCGGCGGAGGTGACCGAGAGCAAGCGCGCGGTGTGCACGCCCGAGGATCATCTCGCCGGCGCACAGTCGGTGGTTGTGCTTGGATTCCGCATTCCGCAGGAGAGCGTGGACCGCATGGGCAAGCTGCCAGCCGAGGCGATCGGGCCCTACGCGTTCGCCCAGCATCAGAGCCACCGGCACCTGAATGACATCGCGGGACGCCTGATGAAAGCCATGGAGGGCTGGGGCTGGAAGAACACCACCACCTACGACCTCTGCGGCACGGGCTCCTGGGTGGCGAACCCGCGGGGACCGCAACCCAATCTGTTCTGCAACCGCTTTGCGGCCGTCGCGGCCGGGCTCGGAACGCTGACCAAGGGCGGATTCGTAAACACGGAGGAGTTTGGACCCAACGTGCGGTTCCTGGCGATTGTTGTGGATCATAAACTGACCGAGGACGACATGGTCGGCTTGAGAGAACTTCGCGCGGAATGCGAAGGCTGTGACCGCTGCCTCAAGGGCTGCACGGTGAATGCGTTCAAGAAGTCCGTCACAGTGGAAATCGGTGGAGAAGTGCTTGAGTTCAATCCCGTTGAGCAGGTTCGGTGCGACTGGGCTCTGCGCTACGGCCTGATCCCCGAGGAGGGGGTTATGCTCACGGGCTCCACGTCCAACGCGCCGATTCCTGAGAAGGTCACGGCCGAGGCGCTCGCGGATGGCATGACCAAGCAGGACACGATCCTGAAAATCCGTCCCTGCGTCGCCGAGATGTGCATGATGGCCTGCCCCTACGCCCGCGATCAAGTGGACGCGAATTAAACTCGCACGGGACGGGACACCGGGGCGCTGCCCCGGACCCCGCCGGGAAGTCGTGACTCCCCGGACCCCACTTTAGCTGTTTCCGGGCACGCGCCGGGCGAAGCCGCCCAGCTCTCCGTGCCCGGAAACGGAAGCTT
>JAGLDW010000003.1 GCA_023145395.1 Lentisphaeria bacterium
CGTTTCCTGCTCATCTCAGCATGCGCCAGGTAGGGCAGGATGAGCCGGCTCTTGGCCATGGCGAAGTAGTCGTGGAAGAATCTTGCCCGTTGCTTCTGCCTCTCCGTCCCGGCCAGCTCAACGGTCTTCGCCAACAGCCTCTCGGCCTCCAGCACATCCTCCCGCGTCAAGGCGTCCATGTATCCACACTCGCGCCTCTGGAGGAACGGCGCGACGAACTCGCCATCGATGCGCTGCCTGTACCAGTCCGTCTGAATAACGCGACGCGTCCAGTATTCCTCCCAGATCGCGAAGTACTTGGCCATATAGGGGGCCGCCTTCTTGCCGACTGTCAACTCATACCACTCGTCCAAGATGCCGTCGGCATCCAAGTCGATGTCCCATTGCAGCCTCCATCTCAGGTACTCCTGCGGTGCGTTCTTGAAGTACTTGCCGGGGTGTATCTCATCCTGGTAGAACCTCAACCCATTCCTGTGCAGGTACTTCAGGGTCTTGGTCATATGGCGTGCATAGAACGCGGGAATGAAGTAGGAGCCCTCGAAGGTGTAGTCCCACCAGCCAAACGTGGGCGCCGCTTTGCTCCAGGCGTCCACGTGTTGCTCGGACTTGCGCCTGCCGACCGTGGGATCGGCGAAGTATCTCGTCTCCCAGGCCAAGACGGGCACGATATGGTCGTCCAGGACGATGCCTCGGGGCGGCGGAGACACGCGGGAATACGCCAGGAGGCCGAAGTACCGGTCAGGATACTTCTGCCGCACCTTCTTCACGACTGCGTTCGCCCATTCGTAGTACGACTGGGATTGGCACCATTCGGGGAAGTCCTTGTTCCTCTCCCTGCACGGGGCACACTCGCAGATGTGGGCGCCATCGTTGATCCCAAGCGAGTAGGAATAGGCGCCGGGGTTCTTGTCGAAGTGCTCGATGATGTTCCTCGCCGCCTGGTCGGCTATGCCTTCGGCGGTGTAACATGGCTCCCAACCGTGGATATACCCCTTGCGGCGTTTCATGCTAGCATCGGGCACGACACGCTTGCCATTGATGAACGGGAAGAAGTGGGGATGCGTCTTGCCGTATTTCTCGGGGTCTATGATGTTGCCGACATTGTGGTTGAAGCGGAGTCCCGCGCCGCTCAGGTAGCCCATCCGACGGCTCCAGCGCACCGGCGCCCATCTCTCCCCGCCGGCGAACACCTTCCCATAGCCGCTCGCCTGCCGCAGCAGGAAGGACGGCTCCTTGCGGACGTTCCTGACGGGCACAGTCAGCGTGTCCAGCTTGGGCACGTGCTCGCCCAACTCCCCCGGGAGCAGCCACCTGATGCCCAGGTGTGTTCGCAGGAAGTAGACCACCCCATCCCTTGTGTTGGCCTCATACGATTCAAGAGGAATGCCGGCGATCACGATGTTCCGCTTGTCCGGGAAGGCAATCACGAAGCCCTGGGGTCTGGGCAGGTCGAGATCCAGCTTCTTGACGTAGTCGGTCATGCCGACATGGATATGGATGAGACCGTCATCCCTCGTCTGGTTGGTGAGCACCTCTGGCTCAGCGCCGGTGCTCTTGCGCGTGTAGGAGACGAGGTCAGCCGCAGCCAGGTGCAGTCCGTCGATGGGGTAGCGAGCGCGCTTGCCTTCCGGCTGGTACGGTGTCCCGGGAGTCTCGGCCACCACGATCCTGAATAGCGCTTTCCTGTTCTTCACCAAGAGGACGCTCTGGGCAACATGGCCGTCCTCGTTCTCCACCGCGTGTGCGGGGTTCCACGTCAGAGCCGCCAAGACGATCGGTAGCGCACTGAGTATTCTCATCGAGCCTTCTCCGAGCTGTGTGATGTCAGGTGCCCCTTCACAGTCTTCCCCTTAGGGTCCGCGCGGAAATAACTTACCATTTTGCTCGTCGGTTACAGACCCGCGGGTCTGTAACCGACGAGCAAAATGGCCGCTGTGATATCGGTCAATGATTTGCGGTTGTTTCGGATATTGTCGAGAGAGGGCTGCGACCAGCACCGAACATGCAGAGCCCGAGCATGCTTCGCACGCCATTTTCGTATTCGATGGTCACCTGGCCGCTTTCCTGAACTCGAATCCCCCGAAATTGGTGTGGGCTGTCTTGATGCCTCCGAAGTCCACGATGAGCTGATGCAGCCCGGCAGTCAGGTGCACGCGCCGCTGCCCGATGGGTTTGATGGGTTGCCGCCAGCTGTTCCCCGAATACCAGGTTGAAGCCAGTTTCCACGTGGCGGCCTCGGTGCCGTCCAGCTTGAGCCGGATGGTCTCGGACTGGTCGGTTTGAACAGCTCCCCCGGTCCGCTTCTCGTAGTCCGGGCGATTCATGAACAGCTCGACATCATAGTCCCCGGTTTCGGCTACCTCGATGCGATACGTCACCCAGCTTGCCATGGAGGTGCCCACCGGGATCGCGGTTTCGAGACTCATGGGGATCTCGTCCGTGCGCCATGGCAGTCTTGGGTCCGCCTTTGTGCTCCGCGTGTGGAAGGCAACACCGTTCCCCCCCTCGTCGTAGTGGCCAGCCACGAGGCGGCCGGGGATCTGCTGCGGTTTGCCGCCGAAGGCCGTGCCCGTGTACTCCCGCCCCGTCAGAACCTTCACCGTCAACGGCTTCGAGAGGCCGATCAGGCCGTCACTGTCTTTCGCCATCGCTATGAGCGTGTTGTCCCCCGGGAAGAGATTGGTGACGGTGAACTCGTGCTCGAGCACCGACGCGTCCATGGTGGCTTCCGCCCGGATGTATCCCGAAGAAAATAGGTACAGGCTCTTCACGGCGCCGTCGCGGTCCTCGGCATGCACCCGGAAAGTCACCGGCTGCCCCAACCGCACGTCTTTCGCGGGTGTGCCAAGCACAATTGTCACGCTTGGCACCGTTTTTTCGCCCAAGTCCTCGTCATAGATGCGGACGTAGTCCACCACCAACTGATCCGGGAAGGTTGCATCCTCAAGTCGACCATAGAACGGTTTGTGCTTCTCGTCTTTGGGGGCTCGCAGACAGCCGCTGCACCAGACGTGTTGGGGCACGGTGGTAATGGGGACATCGCGGTATGTCTGACGAAGCGTCTCCTGTCCGTCCACGTAGAAAATGTGCTCCAGCGGCGTCCATTCGACGGCCACGGTGTGCCAGCCATCGTACTGTTCCATGTGTACTTTTGTGCCCTTGGACACTCGGCCCACCCGGGCGCGGGCCATCATGTCGTTGCCGCCGATGCCCTTGCCGTCGCCTTGGTCCACGACTCTTGACAGCCCGGCGGTAGCATGGTAGCAATGGCTGATGTCATTCGACTTCTTGGGTTTGTAGAAGTCCTCGAAGATGTCGAATTCCTGCGGAAACAGGAACGTGTCATGCCCTTCGCCATAGGGGACGCCGGATAGCCAGACTGCGGTCCACCAACCGGGCTGGGTCGAGAACTGCACGCGCGTCTCGAAGTAGCCGTAGGCCTTCTCGAACGTCCGGGTGTTGATGCCTCGGGTGAAGCGAACGGTTCCGTCCTCGTCCCGGGTCAGGCGGATGAGCAGATGCCCCTTGCCGTCGACGGCGCAGTTCTCTTCCGCGTACTTGGTTGCTATTCCGGGGACGTTCCATGGATTGTCGGGTCTGCGGATCTGCCAACGGTCCAAGTCAATGGTCGTGCCCTCGAACTCCTCAGCCCAGACCAGTTTCCACTTTCGCCCCGCAGGAGGCCCCTCGCGGTACCTGGCTCTCGTAACCTGGGCTTCTCTCTTGGGCCGAGCCTGGCCTTTGATGGCGGGGTTGCGCAGATCCACGGGGCCGCCCACGGCCAGGAGCGACGATGCCTTGCCGCTCACGAAGCGCACGACGAGAATGTGGTTGCCTGCCGTCACCTTAGTAGTGGCGGTGAAATCATGGATGCATGGCGGCCAGCTTCCGTTCCCTGACGCACTGCTCAGTGTTTCGCTGATCGAGGCGCCGTCGAGATACGCCTCGTACCACCAGTCGGCACCAAACCCGAACGTCACGGGACCGGTCTTCTCCACGGTGAACGGGATGTAGACGAACGCCGTTTTGCCGACGACGGCATCGCCTTTCGCACCGATGAATGGTGCCAGATCAAGCACGCGCTTCGCATCGAACTTGGCGCTGCGAGCCCCGATGCGCTTCCCGCCGAGGTCGAGCGTCTCCGGAAGGGTCAGGAGCTCTGCGGCGGCGGGAACTCCGTCCTCTCTCTCGAACGGCGCGAACACGACGCACGATGCCGACAGCACCAGATTGCCGGATACAGCCTGCTTGGTCTCGGCTGCTTCAGCGGGACGATTCGCGCCCAGGCAAAGGGAGACGACCAGACCGGCCAACGATAGAGTTTCCCACCGACTTCGCATCTTCATGTTGCTCAATTCCTATGGAAGTTTTCCACCGCATTCATCACGGATTCACGAGAAACCGTACATGGCTGTCCTCGCTATGCAGGTTTTCCCACTATCTGGCTTCGGCCTACAGCCGGGCCAGCATGGCGTGGACTTTTTCCTCGAAAAGCGCCTGCCACTCGGGAGCCAGAATGGAGTCGCTGTCCTCCTGGGCGTTGCCCCGGTTCTCCAACTGCTCCGCAGTGGGCGCATAGTAGATGTAGCCATTCGTGTTGGTGGCGACGAACGTGAGCTTGCGGGGCGCCCTGCTCTTGATGCCGAGTCCGATCTGCACGGACAATTCCCCCGGAAATGTGACCATCACGAAGTCCCCTACTTTCAACGCCAGGATCTCGATCTCGATGGTGTTGGAGCCCGCCGCTTCGTTCTGCGCCTGGTGCATTTTCAGCAGTCCGAGATTCACTTGGAGTCGGGTCAGCTGCTCCATGACGAGAATATTTTTCCGGTAGCGCTCGACATTGCTTTTGTTCCGTGCGTCCTGCTGCTTCAGATCGTCTCTTCCCAGCGCCCGCTCGTACAGATAGCGGTGCGAGGCGTAGGAGGGGAAATCGGGGGAGAGGCTGTGCTTCGCCACCAGATGCAGAAACTCCTTCAGGTCGATGCTGGTCCCCGCGAGGGACTGCAGCAGTCGCATCTGCTCCGTCTGCGTGGCTTCGATGAAGGGCCTGAGATCGGCTCGCGGTAGCTCGAGTGTTTCACGAACAACCCGCAGCTCCCCCTCGGCGTCACAGGATATCTGTCCAAGCGCCTTCAGTACACTCAGTCCGAGCATGCTGCCCAGCGGTTCCGCATCCCGGGGGTGATCGACATCCTTGTAGAAAACTGGATTGATGTCGCCGCCGCATCCCTGTAGAAACAGGGCGGTCGCGTCGTGTCCCAGACTGTCCTCGATCGCCTGCGACGCGAAACCTGCGATGTCCGCAGTGTTTCCCCCATTGGGCACGGTCTGAATGGGGTGGCAGGCGAAATTATAGACCACGGCTAGCGGGCGTCCGTCCTCCCGGTCCAGTCGCAGCACCCCGATTTCCGGGTCCACGGGACCGACGGCGGCGACTTCCTCGTCCGGCGGCAGCGAATAGGCATGGCGCACATCCGCTTCGCGTCCATTCTTGAGCTTGAGCCGACGGTTTTCCATGATCCTGTCTTCGTGGCCGGCGCCAGCGCCAATGGTCACTGGGACCATCGTCCCGCACGCTTCCATCACTGCTTGCACAGCCAAGTCCTCGGCATCCGCGCAGACAGTGCCATGGCAGTGGCTGGCGCCCATGAGCATGTTTTCTGGATCGAGGCCGAGTTCCGCGTGGATTCGGGATCGGACGTTGGGGACAAACTCGTTTCCAATCCGACCGATTTCACCAAGTGCAACCGCATCGACGGTCACCAACACCACCGTCGTGGCACCGTTACTCAGCGCCAGCGCTTTGACGTACAGCGGGTCGTTGACAGCGCCAGCGTCGTAGTCAGTGATATCCGCCCGGCCAACTCCCGCTCGGAACTGAGTGACGCTATTCTCTTGCTGTGATGCAGTCATGGCCAAATCCTCTTGTTTCCACTTTTTGCACGGCTACTTGGTCTGCAGGAGGAAGAGCGCGTCCCGCTCGCCGAGGGTCACGGTGCGGCCGACCGGGTTGCCATTGTTGGCGGAGAAATCCTGGTGTCGGGTTGCCTGGATCCTGCGGTACTGCTTGCCGGCGCTGATGGCCTGCAGGTCGAAAGTGTACGGCTTGCGCGCGGGGTTCGCAAGGACCAGGCCATTCTGAAACACGCGGAACATGGTGTCTGGATGAGCGTGTGCGGACACGGACTCGATGACGACCGGCTCGGTGGACTCGATGGCGAAGGAAAGATTGACGTGCGTGGTGCGAACCTTGCGGAAATAGAATCCCGAAGTGAAGGACCGCTCGTTCACCCAGGTCATGTACTCCACCGAACGGGTCACTTCAGACTCCGACGCCCCACGAGTCACGATTCTGACATCTCCCCAGTACGCCTGATCGGTGGTGGAATCGTCCTTGGGACCGACATCCGCGACGAACTTCAGGCAGGTTCGTTTGCCGGCGTACGTAGTCAGCGGCACCGTCTGGGGCAACCAGGCATGCTTGTTGGAAGATGCCTCGAACAACAACGAGAAAGAGCCGACACCGGCATCCGTCACAGACGCCGCATAGACGCGGAACCAGACGCCGTCCGAGCGCGCCGGACTCTTTTCGGCCATGCCCATGGAGAAACGCAGCTCCGTGTTGGCGGGGATGTCGGCCTCCTGGGTCCAAAATGTGTACCCAGTGTCGTTTCGCCATGGTGGATGGGTGAAAACGGCCGCGAGAGTGCGGTCTCCGATGGTCACGGCGCGTCTGCGGAGAGCGATGGCGCCCGTCGCCCGGTCGAGGGGTTCTTCACCGCGACCGCGGATGCACATGCCCGTCTCCATCGGGTCGTTCGCCAGAAGATTGATCAGGCCTCCGGCGGCGGTGATTCGAGCGAAGCGCGCCATCTCCCGCGGATGCCCCTGCATGGCATTTCCCCTCATGGTGATGGAGATGTAGAGATCCTCGCCATTCGCGGGAATGTTCCGAATGGTGAAGCGAAGGTCCTTGCTCTTCGGATCACTCCCGCGGATGGTCACGCCTTGGTCCTCGGCCGAAGCCGTCACTCTCCCTCCGATGCGTCTAGCGAGCGCCTGCCCATGTCCCGTGTCTGCCAGCAGATCGGGGGTCTGCATGGCCAGATGCACGGCGGCCGCATCCGGGGCGCCCAACCAGCCGAGCACATTGTCGGCGCCGCACACGAACTCGTCCCAAATCGGGAATTTGTTGAAGGCCGCCTGCTTGCGGTGGGGAGGATGCGCGAAATACGCAGGTAGAGCCTTGCCACCAACATTCAGTGCCGAGTTGTAGGTCAGACGTGCTCCGGTTGCGGAATTGAGCGGCGTCTCGGCACCATCCCGCAGGCACATGCCCGCGACCGGAAGTGTGTCGCTGACGAGGGGCGCCGCACCCTTTGGTGAGGTGATGCGCACAGCGCCCCATGACGCATGGTCCGTGGTCGCGTCCTCGTCCGGACCACAGTCCGCGACGAACTTCAGGCGCACGGTCTTGCCCGCGTAGGCCGCTAGTGAAATGGACTGGGGCAGCCAGGCGAACTCATTCGACACCTTCTCGAACAGCTTTGTCTCTGTTCCCGCCTGCCCATTCTCCAACACCGCCGCGAACACCTTGAACCACACGCCATCGGATCGCTCGGGACTCTTTTCCCCCATCCCGATGTGAAAGGTCAGTACGGCATCGGGGGGCACTTCCACATTCCGCTGCCAATAGGTGTAGCCCGTGTGCTGGGCGGCCCGCGGTGCGGCGGAGTAGCAGAGCATGGCATCGACGAACTGAGCGGCCGCGAACACCAGGCGGTGGCGGGAGAAGGGAGCCTTCACCTGTTTTGTGCGACCCGGCTTTCCTGGCACTCCCTGGATCCACTTGTGATTGATGTAGTTGAAGACGGGTTTGCGTGCGTTTTGCCGCCAGAAGGAATGACGGTTGAGCCCACCGGACCAGTCGTCGATCTCCCAGTCCCCAAGGTTCGGCCATCCTTCGCTCTCGATGCCGTTGAAGAGTCCCCAGTTTCGCTGCGACCGCACGCCCCCCTTGCCCAGAGCGCCGTCGGCTTGGATGATGAAGAGTTCTCCCATGCGAGCGCGGAGTTTTCGCCCAAACTCGACCACCCCGATTCCGTAGTTGTTCCGACCTCCCACGATCCCGTTGTCCATCTCTCCGTCGCCATTCGTGTCGCCGCGGGTCACGTGGAACAGAACGTCAAACTCAAGCCCGTCGAAGGCTTCGAGCGTGCCCCCCTTTCCAAACCACTTGGCCAGATCGTCGACGAGGATGTCGGAGCAGGCCTTGCCATTGCGGTCCTTCGGACAATGGGTCGAATAGTTGTAGAACCAGAGAAGATGATTCTTGGCGCCCCAGGGTCCCTCCACCGCGTGCGCGGCGGCGCGGGACAGACCCGCCCGGAAGGCGAGCGGTTTTGTGCCATAGCAACCGCGCTCCACCGTGATGGTGCTGGCCTCCGGATCCAGGGAGACGAGCTTGACCTGTTCGCAATGGATCCAGTCGTGCTTGCCGCCTTTGATCCCGAACAGAGCAATGTCGTCGTTGCTGGTTTTGTAGCGTCCGGCATTCACGCGGAACTTGCCCGTGCTGGCGACGTGGATGACAGTCTCTCCTGCCGCCGCTGTCACGTCCTTGGTGATCGTCACGGCCTGGCGGTGGATCCAGTGCCCGGGAAAGTAGTTCGCCCGCTGGTAGACGGGATCGCGGGAGTTGCCGTTGAAATGCAGCAGCACGACCTGCTCGGGGTGGCGGCGCTTGAACTTTGAGAAAAATTCTGGATTTCTGGGTTCGCGGCCCAGGCATTCCTCTCCGAGGCATTTCCCCATGATGCCCATGAGTCCGTCAAAATTGCGTTCCCAGTCTTCATAGGCGGGGTATAGCCTGCGGTTGCAGGCGGATTCCGCAGCCCGGAAATAGAACACGCGGGGGTAGTCTGGTCCAAGGATTGCGAGCTGCTGTGCGCCTGTCGAGAACCCGCCTGCAACGAGCAGCAATGCTCCGTACAGGGACAGTGAATGGATTCTTCCTCTAGTCTTCAAACTGGCATTCTCCGTTCTGCCGGAACTACGAAACACTGCTGCGCAGGCACTCGCGGTCCGGGACGTCCCGCACCACCATCGGCTGCCCCCCCCCTAGTGGCTCGGGACCTCCGGGACCGAGGGCAGTCGGTTTGCGTTCCGCTTGCGCCGGTGGCTCGGGACCTCCGGGACCGAGGGCAATCATCGGTCCGCAGCCGGGCGCATGTCGTCCATGGTGACCATGGGCTGGATGACATCCGCCAGACTCATGGCACCATAGCAGATGTAGATCCAGGCGTCGTGGTCGCGTTTTGCGAGGACAATGGCCTTCAGCATGGACTCGGGGGACTGGTTCGAGAACATGGCGCAAGTGGCGCGCATCAGTTCGGCCTGGACCTTGCCGTCCCCCTCCAGTTCGTGTTGAACGTAGGCGAGTCCATCGAGGTTCAAGGCGGTGCGCCCCCCGCCGGAGAGCCACCACGACTGATTGCTACGCGCCCCGACCATCGCGCTGGTGAACACTTCGTCGATGTAGTCCGCGTAGGCTTTCCTGTGCTGTGGGTGTGTCGTGAGTTGGTGAGCGTACAGGTAGCTTTCGATGAATGCGCCGTTGAGACGCTTCCCCCGCTCCATGAGCCATTTTCCATCGCCGGCAGCTCGGTTCTCCAGCTTGCCAGAACGCTGCAAGTGGGCATGAACGTACGCAGCCGCCAAGCTGCAGCCAATGGTGTAGGTGTTGATTTCGGGCGCGAAGATCCTGGTGGGTTTGTCGAGGGAGACGATGGGGCGTTTGCCATAGTCGCGCAGGCACCAGCCCACCCCGAGTCCCCCGGTCTGGACACGAAAGCTCTCGCGGTATTCCATGTAGGCGTCCAGGCTGCGTTGCAGGCGTTTGCGGCGCCGACTCTTGCTGTAGGAGATCAGGCGTGCCATGCCAACCGCAATCTCGCCCCCGTCCGCCACATAGCACTCCTCGTCTCCGTTGCTGCGCACCCCGTAGCCCATGCGATAGCCGCCATCCTCCCGCTGTTCCTTGATCATGACATCACCCCAGGCGAGCGCGGTCTTGAGATAGTTCTTGTCGCCAAACAGCTCGTAGGCGCCAAGCAGGGCGCGCATGCCCCGGTTGTCGATGAAGGAATAGCCGTGGAGCTTGCCGTCATCGGCCGCCTCGGCGACCATGAAGTCGGCGATGGTGCGAAGCGCCGCTCGTGTATCGAGCTGGAAAGGCGCCTCTTTGATGATCGGCTGATCGACCGACGTGCGCGTGATGGCCTCGATGGTCATCGTCTGCCAGTTCAGATCCTGCATGGAGATATCTTGGGCGATCACAAAAGGCGTGGGAAGTGTTTCTCCGCCGTCAAGGGCAAGAGGGATTTCGTGCGGCTCCGTGGCCAGGCGTCGTCCGTTGGCCGTGCGCCAGCCGATCCGCGCCGCCGTGCGGAGATCGCAACGATGCCCGCCTGGATTCTGCACGTTCACCACCACGTCCATCTCCACCCCCTCCGGTGTCGCCCGGAAAACCGGAACGGGGGTCGAGACATGGATCCCGCGGGTGATGAACTGCGCCGCGCCAATGACGGCCTGCCGCAATGGTGGAGCAGCGGAAAGATCGACTTGGTCCAGGCCGAAGGCAGCCCACCGCGCACCCGCGAACGGACCGCGGACATGGAGGAACAGGGCGGCGGCGCACTGCCGCTTCCTTCCAACTTCGAGCAGGGGGAACCGCCGCACTTCGTTCGCTTTGCGAAATCGTGCGGCGAGCCGGTTGCGGCGTGGCATCTTGTCCGTGTCCGCTGCGGAATCCCATTCGCCGACCAGGCGTCCCGTCCAGACACCCTTGGCACCTTTGCCGCGTTTTCCCGTCATCCACAGACGTTTCTCGCGAAATGGGCTTGTCGGTCGGCTGCGCAGGCCGACAGCGCCGGGCGGCGGCGAGAGGTTCTTGCCGAACCACTGTGTCAGGTTTGTTTCGGCAACGGGCAGAGGAGGCGCTGTCCGCACTTTCTCTCCGGGCACGGCGGCAGGTAGGAAACGAGCGTTCCGAACCTCGAACGAATGATCCCCCTTGCCCACCATCGAGGCTGTGAAACCGACCAGCAGCGTCTCCACCTCGGACGCCCGCAACCAGTCCTGCGCATCGGCACGCTCTGGCGAGGCATAGGATGCGAACTCCGCAAGGTGGACGCGATGGATGTGCCAGCGGCGGGTCAGAGGCAGCACATGTTTCCAGCGCGATCCGTCGGTCGCACGAAACTCCAGGCAGAGACGCGGCGTGCGCCGCCCACCGCGCACCTCGACCTCCAGCACGGCGCTGTCGAAATCGGGGGCGGCAACGACCTTGCCCGCGTAGGAGTATGTCTTGAGTCCGTCCACACGGAAACGGGCATGACTCTCCTTCGTGCTCTTGACGACGAGCGGCTCGGTCTTGCCACTGTTGCTCTCCGGCCACTCTGGCGCCAATGCGATCGGCGTGGAGCCTCCCGTCGCGGCCGCGTGCAACTCGGCCGGACTTCCATCGACCATGTAGAACGGGCGGGTGAAGGAAGGACCACCGAGCGCCATCAGCGCGCCGCCTTCGGACAGGAACTGGACCAGGGAGGGGATCAGCGCGACCGGATAGACGGCGCCGTAGGGAAGGACTAGCAGGGAGGTGCTCTGCACATCGACTGCACCGTCGCCCAGCAGGCTGGCCGTATCGGCCACGACGACTTTGAGCTTCGCCGCCCGAAGCGCATCCTCCACCCCGACGGGGTGCCGCCCGCTGAGTTTCTCCACATTCATGTCGCGCCATACGAGTGCCGTGGAAACCGCTTTGGTCTGCCCTGCGGCGGAGGTGGCGGTCAGGATAACGTCATCGATGCAGACTGCGCCCGTGGCCTTCGATCCTTCGCCCCAGAGCGAAAAGCGCAGGACAACCACGGTGGTGCCGAGAGGGATGGGGAGCTTGGTGTCGTGCCCGAAGCTGCAGGTGCGCGTCTCCCAGCCATGGGGTGGCTGCCCCGTGCCGATGGACATGGTGCTTTGCATGGAGACGAGTTGTCCCGCGCCGTCGTAGCAGTAGAGACGCATGCCGAAGCCACCTTGTGTGATTCCTTCGTTGCGGATGCGCGCACGCAGTTGATACGTCCCCCGGCGATAGATATCGCGCCCGACGCGCAGGCGCGGCGCATCGATGCCCCCCACTGTGTCCTTGCAAAGGATGCGGATGTGCCCCTTGTCTCCCACCTGAACATGCTGCACTGCCTCGTCAGTCCCGAAGGATAGGGTCCATGGCAGCAGTCCGTTGGTGAACGATCCCCCGTGGACCAGGCTGTCACCAAGGACGGGGAACGCAAAGAGTGTGAAGGTGAGCAGAAAGACGGTTCGCATGGTAGGTTTTCTTTCGGACGGTTGCTTGGGAGATCGTTCACAGCATATGCTCGGAACGTGTCTGCGAGAGAGAAGATTGTCAAGGGCTGATTTGTCCTGGGTCACCGCTCAATGAACTCGCTAGACTGGAAACGGAAGCCAACACTCAAGGAGCATGAAATGACAAAACCAGTTTCCTGGCGACCGTATATTGCGGGTGTCCTGGCGGGATTGCTCGCCATTGTGTCGGTCTGGGTATCGACTGGCGTTCTCGGCAAGCCAAAGTACCTGGGAGCGTCCACGACCTTCGTCCGTGCGGCGGGTTTGCTGGAGCGGACCGTCGTGCCGGATCACGTCGCGGAAAACGAATACTACCAGGCGAAGAAGGTGAGGGTCGATTGGCAGTTCATGATGGTGCTCGGCATTGCTCTTGGCGCTTTCATCGCGGCCAAGGCGGGCAACGATTTGCACAAGGAATGGGTGCCCCCCATCTGGTCGGATCGATTTGGCGGGGACGGGCGCCTGCGCGCAGTCGCTGCATTCGGGGGCGGTCTGGTGGCGATGTTTGGCGCGCGCATGGCCGGGGGGTGTCCTAGCGGGCATGGCATGAGCGGGTTGATGCAGCTTTCGGTCAGCGGCTTCCTCGCCATGGCCGGTTTCTTCGGCGGTGGGGTGCTGGTCGCCAATCTGGTCTACCGGACGAAGGGAGGTGCGAAATGAACGCGGAACTATGTCTTGGATTGTTCACGGGCATCGTCTTTGGCGCATTGCTTCAACAGGGACGTGTGGTGCGGTTCGAGAATCAGATCGGCGCGATGCTTTTTCGCGACATGACCATCTTCAAGTTCATGCTCTCGGCAATTCTCGTCGGCATGATCGGGATCTACCTGCTCGTCTCGTTCGAGGTTGTCGCGCTATCCGTCAAGGCGATATCGCTGGGTGGCAACTTGATCGGAGGCACCCTGTTCGGCGCGGGCTGGGCTGTGTGCGGCTATTGTCCCGGCACGTCCGTTGCGGCCGTCGCCGAAGGGCGCCTGCACGCCATCTGGGCGGTCTTGGGAATGCTGGCCGGGGCCGCGCTCTACGCGGAAGCATACCCTTGGTTGAAAAACAGCGTGCTCGCCTGGGGCACCTTCGGCAAGATCACCCTTCCCAGTCTTCTCGGTGTCTCACCATGGCTTCTCGTCCCCATGTTCGTCATGGCGTTTCTGGGCCTGTTCGTCCTGTTTGAAAAGAAGGGCGTGTAGGCTACACCAAAGGAGCAGAGGCATGACCTCCCCGCAGGATCCACTCGACCGCAGTTGCTTCCTCGTCCGCACCGGGCGCCCGCACAATCCGGTGATTGGTGAACGAACCGAGACGCACAGTCTTCCCGCGACGGCGAACCATCTTTTCACGGCGTTGCTGGCTGGCGGCAAGCATCCGGACACACGCGCCATGCTCGCAGCGCTGCGCCAACACCGCGACGATGATCCGGACAGCCCGAAATTCGGCTGCCTCAAGTGGTACATGGAATCCCCGAATGTCTACGACACCAATGCATCGTTCTTCGTCTGCACGCCGCTGACAGGCGTCTGGCTGGCATGCCGCGAACAGCTCGACGAAGACGAGAATGCCGAGCTTCGCGGGGTTTTTTCCGACGTGCTTCCCTGGTTCGCGAGCATGGCCGCCAAGCCCAGCTTCTACTATCCGAACAAGTGCATCAGCGACGCGGCCATGCTGCTCGCGGCCGGCCATGTGCTGGAAGACGAGCAGGTCGTCGCCAACGCGCGCGATTTTGCTCTGCGCTACTTTGACTACTATCGCAGGCGCGGCACGGGCTGGGGAGAGGACCACTCGCCCGCCTACACTCGGGTCATCCTCGAAATGACGCTCCTGATCATGGCGCTGGAAGGCGCCGGCAGACTCTACCACGAGGCGCGTCGGATGACAGACGCCATCCTGGACTGGGCCGCGTTCCATGGAGGGTTGGACGCCGTGCCCAGCATCCGCGGCTACAATTTCCCCGCCAAGATGGAAGTGCGGTACGGCATTGATCTCCTGTTCGGAGACAAGATCGAGGCTGCGCCCGGAGACCTCATGGCATTGCTGAAGAAGCTCACGGGCTACCAGCGCGATGTGGTGGACCAGCCGGTGCCCCGGCAGCGGCGGTGGCGCACTTTCGACCAACATTTCAGCACCACCCACATTGGCGAGCACGCTCGGCTCGGGACGCTCAGCGAGTATCCGCTCATGCCCAACACCTACATGCACGACGGCTGGGGCCTTGGCTGGCAGACCAAGCCCTGCTCGTTCATTGTCCACAACGAGGACTACGGCATTCTCGAATGGATTTCGGAGGACGACGACGGAATCGTGCGTCAGCACGAAGCGGCTGGCACCATCCATGACTGGGCTAGCCGACACCTCTTCAAGCGTCTCAGCTTTCACCCTGATGTACTGCTCGCAAGCCATCAGGAAGGCGG
>JAGLDW010000030.1 GCA_023145395.1 Lentisphaeria bacterium
TTATCCCGGTGGAGCGATGATGGGGTGGGAAGAGGGGGGAGACTTGCGGTGCCTCCTCCTCCCCCCCCATCATCGCTCCACTGCCACAAGGGCAGTGGTGGCGTGCCCAAGTAAAGAATTCGCGTGAACAACCACCTACGGAACTGACATGCACTCAGAGCGCCTCCGCGGTGTGGCGGTTCTGTTATCAATGGCTATAGTACGCGACTCGCGCCCGCGCTCGTGTTATTGTCTTCATATTATTAAGGCGAACTAGGCTATGAATATGGAACTGATGAAGAATGGCCTGTTGCTGATGGTCGTGGGCATGGGCACTGTGTTCGCGTTCCTGGCCATCATGGTTGTGACTACCACGCTGGCTTCGAAGGTGATCGCCAAGTTCGAGCATTTGCTTCCCGAGGATGAGAAGCCGAAGCGGAAGTCCCGCAAAGCGGTGGCTCCGTCAGGAAGCGGCGCTCTTCTCGCTGTCATCTCCGCTGCGATTCACAAGTATCGCTCGGAGCACTAGGCGGAACTTCCCCGCCCCATCCGACACAGAACACTTTTTCACCCATAAGACGAACCAACAACGGCACGAACGGAGCACATCGTATGAAACAGATTCGCTACACAGACCTTTCCTTCCGCGACGGTTTCCAATCGTGTCTGGGCGCTCGGGTGCGCACCGAGGATTTTCTGCCCGCGTTCGAGGCGGCGCTTGAAGCCGGTACGGACAGCTTTGAAATTGGTGGTGGTGCTCGGTTCCAGAGCTTGTATTTCTACTGCCAGCAGGATGCGTTCGAGATGATGCAGTCCTGTCGCGACATCGCCGGTCCGGACGTGAACCTACAGACGCTGGCCCGCGGCGCCAATGTGGTGGGATTGGTTTCGCAGTGCCGCGACGTCATCGAGTTGCATGCCAAACTGTTCGCCAAGCATGGCGTATCCATGATCCGCAACTTCGACGCCTTGAACGACGTGCGGAACCTGGATTTCTCCGGGCGATGCATCAAGAAGCACGACATGCACCATCAGGTTGTGGTGACCATGATGGCGCTTCCTCCCGGGTTGACTGAAGACTATGCGCACACGCCGCAATTCTATGCGGACACGCTAAAGAAGATCATCGAGGCTGATATTCCGTACGACAGCGTATGCTTCAAGGACGCGTCGGGCACGAGCACGCCGCACACGGTGCACGAGACCATCAAGATGGCCCGTGATATTGTGGGGGCGGACGTGGACATCGAGTTCCACTATCACACCACGGCCGGTAGCGCGGGCAATTGTCTGACGGCGGCCATCGAAGGTGGCGCTGACATCATCGACCTGTGCATGGCGCCCGTCTCTGGCGGTACCTCCCACATGGACATTCTCAGCATGTGGCACATTCTCCGCGGCACTGACTACGTGCTGGCCAACAGCAAGGGCGAGGAAATGAGCTTCGAGGCCATCTTCAAGGCCGAGGAGAAGTTCAAGGAATGCATGGCTCCCTACTTCATGGGCCAGGAAGCCAAGGAGACGAATCCGCTAATCGTGATGTCGCCCATGCCCGGTGGCGCGCTGACGGCCAACACGCAGATGATGCGCGACAACAACTGCATGCATCTCTACAACGATGCGATCAAGGCCATGCGCGAAGTCGTGGAGAAGGGTGGCTACGGAACAAGCGTGACACCGGTCAGCCAGTTCTACTTCCAGCAGGCTTTCTCGAACGTCACCCAGGGCCTTTGGACGAAGATGACCGAGGGCTATGGCAAGATGGTTCTGGGCTACTTCGGCAAAACGCCGACTGCTCCCGATCCCGAGATCGTCAAGCTCGCCAGCGAGCAACTCGGACTCGAGCCCACGACCGAAAATGTGCACGACATCAATGACAAAGACCCGAAACTTGGCCTTGCTCCCGCGCGGAAAATGCTCGAGGATAGCGGGCTGGAAACAACCGAGGAAAACACCTTTATCATCGCGACGTGTGGCGAGAAGGGCCTGGCCTACCTCAAGGGCGATGCGCCGTTGATGACCCGCATGGCGGCCGACGAGGAGAAGGCGCAAGCCGCCAAGACTCTGAAGGCCGACAAGGACTACGCAAAGCAGATGTTCGACGAGATGGGGCTGAAGGCAGCCGTTTCGGGCAGCGATGGCGGGCCCGCCTCCTACAGCATCACGGTGGATGGAAAAGCCTACCACGTGGATGTCGCGCCAGCAGTCGCGGGTGCCGCCCCGCAGATCACGAGTGTGGCGCCCGTGGCCGCCGCTCCGGTCGCTGCAGTTGCTCCAGCCGCTCCAGCGGGTGGTGGCACCGAACTCGCCGCTCCCATGCCCGGCACCGTCTTGAAGATCGTGGCGGAAGAGGGTGCTGCAGTCGCCAGTGGCGACACTGTGGTTGTGATCGAGGCCATGAAGATGGAGCAGGAGATCAAGAGCACGGTCGATGGCACGGTTCAGTCCATCGAAGTTGGCGTCGGCGACACGGTCGAGGCCGGTCAAGTCGTGGCGATTGTCTAGAGCCAAAACGGACCATGCTCCAAACGGGATATACATTGATGAAATTGCTACGCACATGGTTTGCAGCGGCGCTTGTCGTCGCTGTTTCTGGCGCGGTTTCCCGTGCCGAGGGTGTGATTCAGCCACGTCTTGACGACGATGTGTTCGAGATGACACAGCGCCCTGATGGCCGGGCGGCCGTCCACTACATATGGGGAACCCCGTCGGTGGTCTACGGAGTGAGCGTGAGTCCTGGCCAGCTCATTCATCCGGGGCGTGCCATGTTCATCTTGAAGGTGAAGTCCGCCGAGGTGATTCCAGGCAAGGAGGAGGAGGCCAAGCAGTGGCCACCCCGCAACAAGGCGCAGATGGTCAGCGGCGGCACGTACATGGTAGTGAAGGTGAACATTCATCTTCGGCAGCACCTCGGTGCCCACCACAAGACGCCGCTGGTGATTCTCAAGCCCGTGCCCCTCGCGCATGACTCGGTCACGCAGAGCGCGGATCAGCCGATGCAGCTGTCCATTCTGCTGGCGAACCTGTGGAAGAGCACGGGCGTGCGGGACCTGATCTACCAGACGAAGCAGGAATGGACTCTGGGGCTTGGTCGGCTGGTGATGATCTTTGTCGGGCTTGGACTGCTGTATTTGGCCATTTTCCGGGGATTCGAGCCTTTGCTGCTCGTGCCCATCGGCTTCGGCGCGATCATGACGAACATCCCGCTGGCCATGCTCTCGGGGCCGGATGGGATTCTGGGCATGATCTACAACGTGGGTGTGGCGACGGGGGTGTTTCCGTTGTTCATCTTCATGGGCGTGGGGGCGATGACCGATTTCGGCCCGCTGATTGCGAATCCGAAGACGGCGCTTCTTGGTGCGGCCGCGCAGTCAGGCATCTTTCTGGCCTTGTTGGGAGCACTGGCGTTGAGCCCGATCTGTGGCTTCAACCTGAACGACGCGGCCTCCATCGGGATCATTGGAGGAGCGGACGGCCCGACGGCTATCTTCCTGGCTAGCCGCCTGTCTCCGAATCTGCTTGGCGCGATTGCCGTGGCGGCCTACTCCTACATGGCGCTGGTGCCTATCATCCAGCCTCCGATCATGCGTCTGCTCACGACCGAGAAGGAGCGCAAGATCAAGATGACGCAGCTGCGACCAGTTTCGAAGCTGGAAAAGGTGTGCTTCCCGATCATCATCACGCTGTTGTGCGCGCTTCTCCTTCCGGACGCTGCGCCGCTGATTAGTATGCTGATGTTTGGAAATCTGATGCGCGAGTGTGGAGTGGTCGAACGGCTGAGCTACACGGCGCAGAACGCCATGATCAACATCGTCACGATCCTCCTGGGACTGGCAGTTGGCTCGAAGCTCTCGGCTGACAAGTTCCTGAACGTGCAGACCCTCGGGATTCTCTCCATGGGGCTGGTGGCGTTCTGCGTGGGAACGGCGTCGGGTTTGATTCTCGGCAAGATCATGTGCAGACTGTCCGGCGGCAAGATCAATCCGCTTATCGGCGCTGCCGGCGTATCCGCCGTGCCCATGGCCGCGCGAGTGGTCAACAAGGTTGGAACCGACGAGGATCCGCACAACTTCCTGCTCATGCACGCCATGGGCCCGAACGTGGCGGGGGTGATCGGCTCGGCCGTCGCCGCAGGCGTGCTGCTCAATGCCCTGCGACTGATCAACTAGCGTACCCGGCGCGCGCTGCTCGACGAGCGTGAACCTGATCAATGGAAATGGCCGCCCCGGATGAAAGTCCGCGGCGGCCATTCTCTTGCAGTGAGTGGGTACATTGCGTACTCGCGCAACCCTGGGCGGGCGAAGCTCCGCTGAGCCGCACACCGCATGTCCGTTGTCCCGTGGAGGGCGAACGGCCCGCTGAGCCGCGCGCCGCGTGTCCGTTGTCCCATGGA
>JAGLDW010000300.1 GCA_023145395.1 Lentisphaeria bacterium
CGTGGAGGGCCGATGTCCACAGCGGCCGCGCCCTGCGGACAGCGGCCACCTATTCGCGATCCATATCCACGACTTCTCTGGGCAGGAGCAACTCCTCGGCGCTGCGAGCAAAGAAGGGGGGCACATTGAGAAGGCGGATGGCGCCGCGCCCGTAGCGCACGTACCAGAACGTGCCATCCTCGCCCTCGGGGACGGTCACAGTGTAAAAATCAGGCTGTCGACCGTTGAGCCAGAAGACCGCACGTCCCGCGCTATCATGGATTTCGCCATGCTGGCCACCGTGGAAGCCAACCACCTTGGTTCCTTTCGGAACATAGAAGTACATCATCCAAGAGTGGTGGCGCTTATTCATGGGGTCATCCACCATCGACCGAATTGTCATGGGCTGGCCTTCTGGCCAGACGACCAGCGTACGGTCGCCGCCATCGGTGATATCGATCCGGTATAGGCCAGTGCCGGGCATGGTCAGCGTGATCGTGTGCTCCTGCCCGTCGGGCGGCACCGTGCGGTCCGTGTGGACGAGCGTCTCCCGTTCGCCCGTGGCACTTTCTCCGCCGATCTTCCAGAGTTGCACCCGTACATTGCCACGGTCTCGATAGTGAGGAATCAGTCCACCGGTGATCTGGAGTTGCAGGCTTGTGCGCCCCGCGTCCGCGACCGTGTAGAACGTCTGCTTCCCGCGGCCTGGCCCCAGTTCGCCGAGAGCTGTGGTCTCAGACAGCGCCAGCCTGCGCGCCAACACTAGTTCTTCGGAATACTTGACGGGTTTGACACCCATAGTCGTGGGCTCGTAGCGTTCCATTCCCTCGCCCAAGAAGGCGGCGAACTCCTGCTCCGTGAAGGAAACGCTGGATTTCCACGGATTCTTTTCTTCGGGAGTGTTCCAGGTGGCATCGGCGGGAATCTCGACCGTGCGGTCGCGACGGACGAGATCGCGATAGAGCGCTTTGGTGTGAACCATCATGGTCTTGCGCATGCGGTAGGCGTGGCGGATGAGATCTTCGAAGGCGCGTTGTCGCTGCTCCCCCTTCGCGTTCGCATAGCGATGATACAGGTCCACGTAGCGTGTGTAGAGCAGGAGGTGGTCCACTCGTTTGCGGATGGAGACATCATCCGCGAGCGAACGAGCCTTCTCCAGAGCACGAAACATGCGTGCCAGTTGATCGCGAAAAACCAGATGTGAATTGGAACCGTTGGTTTGCGCATAGAACTCCGCCATCGGCACTTTTGCGGAACCAAAGGCGCGCGTCAGGAAATCCTCCACCAAGCGACCGATGTTTGTGGCTTCATCCACGTTCCAGAGCATGCGTGCGGCGAGATAGTGGCCGAGGCCGTTCGGCGCCCATCCATCCCCCGATTCGGCGGAGAGGAAACGCGCCCCCAGGCGGTGAAATTTGGGGATGGTTTCGGCCAGGTAGTCCAGCTTGGAGCCGCGGCTGTGACCGGGCAGATCGTGGTCCCAGGTGTTGACGCTGTAGTATTCACGAATTCCCAGTACCGCGCCCTGGCGAGACCAGCCGCCGATGATCTCGTCCAGCGAGAGTCCTCCCTTGAGAAAGGCAGTGGCCACACTCACAACGACCTGCGGCTCTGCGCGGATGGTGGGCGGCGGCGAGTGGAAGTTGTAGGCGTACATGCCCACGAGTCGTCCCGGGTACTTCGCGTTGACAGCGCGGGCCACTTCGTTGGCGAGCAGGAGCGCCCGGTTGGAGACACTGCCCAGCGCGCGGCATGCCTCGCACTCGCACCAGCCTCCGCCGTCGCTGGGATCCATGGAGATGCTCTGCAGCTCGGGTTTCTTGTCGAACTGCTCCACTGCGTACTGCGCAACCCGGCGGCGAAGTGCCCGGTTGCCGATGCACAGCTTCGCCTGCGGAGTGATATTGCGCTTCCCGTTCACCAGCGCGTAATACTCGGGATGGGCTTCAAACTCCTTTCGCAGCGAGCGGATGATACGTCCATAGGCGTGCCCCGTACTAAGCGTAACACCCCCGCTGGTCCGGTTTTTCGCGCACCAGTCCTGATAGGGCGCTCGATTGTAGTCCCACAGACCGTAGCCGTACCAAATGCGGCGTGAGAGGTAGTCCGGCGCCTCCTTGACGTCGAGTGCGACGGATAGCGTGTCGATGTGCGGTGTCACTTCCCACGCTTCCCCCGGGAAGAATTGGCGGTAGCCAAGACGGTGCAGAAAATCCCAGACTGCATTCTCCACGGCCTGTTCGGTTGCCCCAAGGATGTGCACGCCGGCGGCATGGCTCCGCAACAGGTGACTTTCCAGATCAAAACCCTTTGGTTCACCCCATCGTTTGGGCGCGTCAAGCTTTGGAAAATCCTTCTGCAGGCCAACCGCGATCCCGGTGGCTCCGTCCCCCGTGCCGATCCGAAATTCAGCGCCCGTGATGCGGGAGAGAACAGTGGCCAGCGTGGTTGCTGTGGCGCGCATGCGCTCCGTCGCGGTCTCCGCCGTCGTCACGGAGAAGCGTGCCTTGCCCCCTGCTGCCAGGACGATCTCGATGCCTCCTCTCTCAAAATGGATCCCCGTCTCGGCAGCGGATATCTTCCCCGCATTGTCATCCGCGAACGACGACCAGGGGACGCAGCAGACAGCCAGTGCCGTCAGCATTGTGAGTGCGAATTTCATAGTTTCTCCCTGGTAGCCACCGGGTTCTGACAAAGGCGCCCTGCCCTCGCCCAAATTGCAGTAGGGAAAGGTACCAGCTCCCTGCGAACCCCGCAAATTCCGGATTCTTTTCTACCACAGAGGGCACAGGGGGAGAAGAACTTCACTATGAACAGGCCTCACGCAGGAAAATCCCTTGACGCAGAATGCCTTCCGCCATAGTATACAACACGAGATAGCACCTTCATTAGCCTGGAGAAACGCATGCAGTTCGATCTACTCATCACCAACGGAACCGTGTTCGACGGCAGCGGCAGCAATGGCTTTGCGGCCGACGTCGGCGTGATCGGAGATAGGATCGTGGCCGTTGGCGACCTGGCGGGAGCCCAGGCGGCCCGCACGATTGATGCCCGCAACCTGGCTGTCTGTCCCGGGTTTGTCGATCCTCACACCCACTGTCACACGGATGTCGACAACGACATCATGCATTGCGACAATCTGCTGCGGCAGGGCATCACGACGGTCGTCGCCGGAAATTGCGGAGGATCCGGCTGGCCAGTCGGCGAGCATTTGGACAAGGTGGACCGCGAGGGATTCAAGTCCAACTACGCCATGCTGGTCGGGCATCACACCATCCGGCGGATCGCCATGGCCGGCAACGGCAACCTCTATCCAGACCACGAGCAGACAACCGCAATGCAGGACATGGTCAGGCAAGGGCTGAAGGAGGGTGCCTTTGGCATCACTGTGGGCTATGCCGGGCGTCATGAAACGTTCCAGGAGATTGTCGATATCACTCGCCCCGCAGCCGAAGCCGATACGATCTACGCCAGCCATATTCGTTCCGAGGCCGAGGGACTCTTGCAGGCCATCGGAGAAATCATCGAGGTGAGCCAGGAAACCGGCATCCGGGTTCAAGTGTCTCACTTGAAAGCCATGGGTCCGGCCAATTGGGATAAGCTCGACATCGTGCTGGCAATGCTCGAGGATGCGGCTCGTCGCGGCATCGACATCGCGGCCGACCGGTATCCCTACATCGGCTGGCATGGCGGTTCGACGAATGTCATGCCGAGATGGTGCTACGAAGAGGC
>JAGLDW010000301.1 GCA_023145395.1 Lentisphaeria bacterium
GGTCCGGACAAGCTCATGTTCACCTCGCTCAAGGCGCCGGACCCGGAGGTGGACGGAAAAACGCTTGTGGACTTGATGAAGTCCCGGAACTGCGAACTGATCGATGCGGCGCTCGAGATAGAGCGTCGCAGTGCTGCGGGTGGTGGCATCGGCGCCGTCGGCTTCACCATGGACGAGGACAATCTGCGGCGGGTCCTCCAGCACCCGCTGGTGATGGTTGGAACGGATGCTCACCTGGAAATCTTTGACAAGTTTGCCACGCACCCGCGCAACTACGGCACCTATCCCCGCGTGCTGGGGAGATACGTTCGGGAAGAAGGCATCCTGGAGCTTCCCGAAGCGATCCGGAAAATGACCTCGATGCCAGCCGAACGCTTCCGCATCCCCGATCGGGGGTGGCTTCGCTCCGGCGCATTCGCCGACATCGTCATATTCGACCCGCGGGCCGTCACCGACAACGCCACTTTCATCAATGCCCATCAACACCCCACCGGCATGCCCTACGTCATCGTGAATGGCAAGGTGGCGGTTGACAAGGGAAAGACTGCGGACGGGCACTACGGGAGAGCGCTGAGAAGGAACAATCCTGGGGTAGAGTAGAACCATGTGCTGTCGGCATCTGAGAAAAGGAGAACGTTCAATGACTACACGAATATTCCTGTCTTCCAGTCGGTTCCTGGCAGTGTTTCTTGTCGGCTGGTGTAGTGCCGTGGCTGCACAGCATACGGACGGGGATTGGCCGCAGTTCCGTGGTCCAAGTGGTTCGGGGACCAGCGACGAGAAGGGACTGCCGACGACCTGGAGCGCGACGGAGAACATCGTTTGGAGAACACCTCTGCCGGGGCACGGCGCATCGAGTCCCATCATCGTTGGCAACCGGGTCTTCCTGACCTGTTTCAGCGGCTTTGGCTTGGACGAGAAGAACCCAGGAGAGAAAACGGACTTGCGCCAGCATGTGATCTGTGTGGATCGCCGGAACGGAAGGGTCACATGGAATAGAGAATTCAAGGGCAAAGAGCTTCCCAAATACGGAGCGTTCGGGAAGTTCACGGCTCTCCATGGGTTTGCCTCCAGCACGCCTGTCTCCGACGGGAAGACAGTGTATGCCTTTTTCGGCCACGCCGGCGTCGTCGCGTTCGACATGGCTGGTCAGCGTCTCTGGGTGGCTGATGTGGGCTCCAAGACGCATGGATTCGGCACGGGTGCGTCGCCGATCCTGTACGAAAACCTGCTGATTGTGAATGCCAGCGTCGAGAGTGGCAGTCTAGTCGCGCTGGACAAGAGAAGTGGCAAGGAAGTCTGGCGCGCCGAGGGCATCAAGGACGCGTGGAACACGCCTGTGCTGGTCAAGGCGAAGGATGGCAGGCAGGAGCTTGTCATAGATACAAAGGACAAACTACGCGCATTTGATCCCCAGAATGGTCAAGCGTTGTGGCATTGTGCCGGCAGCAAGTCGCCGCGGTACATCTGCCCAAGCCCAGTCGCCAACGACGGGATCCTGTACGCGCTCCACGGGTACTTTGGGCCGTTCACCGCGATCCGGGCGGGGGGGCAGGGCGACGCGGGCGAAAGCCACCGGCTGTGGCGGACAACCGAGAAAGGATGCGGCTCGAATGTCTCATCACC
>JAGLDW010000302.1 GCA_023145395.1 Lentisphaeria bacterium
GCCAAAACAGGAAAAATGCTGTATCGGGCCCAACTGACACCGCGCCCGGACAAGCTCTACGCATCCCCGCTCGTCGCGGACGGCAAACTGTACTACGTCAGCCGGGAAAACGGCACCTACGTGCTGGCCGCCAAGCCGGAGTTTCAGTTGCTGGCGCACAATGTCATCGAAACGGACGACAGCGCGTTCAACGCCAGCCTAGCCGTGGCAAAAGGCCAGCTGTTTCTTCGCTCCGACAAATTCTTGTACTGCATTGGCAAGAAATAGTCAGCATGTTCGACCCTAAGGACTCACATTTCGGATTTGTGATTTGGATTTTAAATCTTATGAGCCAACGTGTTACGATGCCATTATGAAACGTAATGCATTGCTGTAATAGCCTGTCGACCAGCTTCTTGGAACAATCTAAAATCAGCAATCTGAAATCCAAAATATGAGTAAGGAGTGCACCAATGGCAATGGATGCATCTTGTTTGACCATACCCGAGAAGATCACTTCGATTCCAGGAAAGTATGCTGACGATGTGCGCAGGTTCCAGGGGATTCCCGGGATTGAGCGTGCGGCCAATGGCCGGCTTTGGGCGACTTGGTATGGCGGCGGAGGGGGAGAGGGGCAAGAGAACTACATCATGCTCGCGACCAGTGCGGATGATGGTCTGAATTGGTCGGATCTCAAGCTGGTTGTTGATTCTCCGTTCCGTGCGTCAGAACCTGGACTGTGGCATGATCCCCAAGGACGCTTGTGGCTGATGTGCAACCAGTATCCCAAAGGTCTGTGTGGGTCCAACAGCACCCTCTGGACTATTGTGGCATCCGATTCCGGTTGCGAAAGCCCTACATGGCAGCCCCCGCGGTTGGTCGCCAGGGAATCGAACTGTTTCAACAAGCCCATCCTGCTCTCAGACGGCACTTGGTTCTGGCCCGCCCTTTCCTGGTGCAAATCCAGACCCTCAACACCTCTTCTCTCTCGTGACAATGGCCGCACCTTTGTCTCAGGAGGCGCCATCATAGTCCCCGAAGGACGTGAATTTGACGAGTATAGCGTCGTCGAGCTTCGTGATGGGCGTCTGTGGGTGCTGAGCCGAACGAGCCGGGGCATGGTGGAATCGTTCTCGACGGACAAAGGGCTAACATGGACCGAAGCCAGGCCAGGTAGGATCAAACACGCAACGTCCAGGCATTTCCTCACTCGGCTCCGATCCGGCAACCTGTTGCTGGTGAAGCATGGCGCTATCGACCAGAGGATCGACAGATCACGTCTCATGGCGTTCCTGTCCGAAGACGAGGGGCACACATGGTCGGATGGCCTGCTACTTGACGAACGAAAAAACGTCTCCTATCCGGACGGCGTACAGGCAGAAGATGGCACGATATACATCATCTATGACTTTGAACGGACAGGCGAAAAGGAGATTCTCATGGCCAGATTCGCTGAGGACGACGTTGCGCGGGGCAAACCTGCCTCGGACGCTGCCCTGCGGCTTCTGGTCAACAAGGCGAGTGGTGAAAGCCGAAACAAGATCAAATGAGAGGAACCGTCGCCCTGCGCACTCCGCATTGACAGCAGGGAACGGGTGGTGTAGCTTTCGAATGTACCACAACATGTACATATTGGAGATTTTCCATGACAACGATGACAGCAACCGATGCCCGCAAAGGTTTCTTCGAATTGCTGAAGAACGCCACCGAGCGTCACGAGATCTACCACATCCGATACCGGAGCGGCGATGCGGTCCTCATGTCTCAGGAAGAGTTCGATAGCCTCCAAGAGACGCTCGAGCTGCTTTCCACCCCTGGTTTCCGTGAAGGCTTCCAGGCATCCTTGGACGACGAGAAGTCTGAGGACACGCTCTCTTTTGCCGAGGTGTTCGGAGAGGAGCAGTGACGTATCGTGTCCGTTTCACGCGCCAAGCTTCCAAGGATGTCAAGAAGCTCGCTCCAAAGCTAAGAGAGAAGCTGAAGGGCATTCTCCGAAACCGCCTTGCAGTGGACCCGTATTCCGGCAAAGCGCTTGTTGGCGAGCTCAAGGGCTATTACTCGGTCCGCCTGAGTTACAGGGATCGTATTGTCTACTCAATCCACGACGACGAGCTGGTCGTTCTAGTGGTTCGTGCCAAGACCCACTACGGGGAATAGGGAGACCAAGCAGTCCATTTACCCGGCGGTGAATCCCACCGCTCCGCCCTGCGAACCCCGCACATCCTGGATTCTCTTCTACCACAGAGAGCACAGAAGGATGGAGAGAAGAGCAAGCTTTGAACGCCGAACGTCGAACTCAGAACTCCGGAGTGGAAAATGCTTTCGTGATGCGAGCACGCCACCAAGATTGTCACCAGTCCAATGCCACATGTCTTGAGCTTGGGGCTGTCGGCAGAAAAGGCCTCCCGGGGAGGGTATTGAGAAACTATGGAATCACGTGTTTGGGGACCCGGCCCGAGGCACTCCTCGGACGGAGTTGCGGGGTAGGATAAATCGGAGTACAGTCTTGCCATGGACTACTCGCAGATCATCACCATTGAGCCTGGGAAGCGAAGCGGGAAACCGTGCATACGCGCCATGCGGATCACGGTTCAGGATATCCTGGAATACCTTGCGTCTGGAATGACGACTGAGGAAGTGCTCCGTGATTTCGCGGAGTTGACCGATGAAGATATCCGCGCGTGCCTGGCCTATGCGGCGGATCGTGAACGTAAGCTTGTGATGGCATGAGGCTCTTGCTGGATCAGAACCTCTCGCAGCGTCTCATTCCGCGACTGAGTCAGCATTTTCCCAATTCGAGAGACGTTAAGGCTTTCGGATTCACCGGGGACGACGACGAGAGCATATGGCGTTTTGCCGCTGACGAAGGATTCATTCTCGTCTCGAAGGACTCTGACTTCCTCTACCGCAGCCTCCTGCGAGGCCATCCCCCAAAGTTCATCCATGTGCGCGCAGGCAACTGTAGTTCCACGCATATCGTCGATTTACTCGTCGCGCATATCGAGCATATTGAGGCCTTTGTGATCGATGCTGCCGAATCCGTGCTCTCTCTGGGATAGAGAGGGACGCTCGTAATCTCGCGCACCTCGTCCATGGGTTTTACGAAAAACATGAAGAAAGCGCCAACAATCTATTTGTCCTGCCTGATCGCTCTCCATCTACTTCTAGGGTGGGGATTGAGCACCTTGAATACCGAGATGACGGGTCTGTATTCCCGCGCGCTCACTGGCCAACCTCTGCCGAGGCTAACCACATGGATGATGCGAATACACATCTGGCCCTTTGCTGTTGTTGCTGTCGCAGGCGCCGGACTAATCATCTACGCCATCCGAAGAGATCGCTCACGGAGACTCGAGCACTTGGCATTTGGGCTTCTGCTACTCAGTTCCGGGCTCATGTTCGTATCCGCAGCGGCGTACATGCTTCCTTTGTGTCCGTTGGTTGACTGATCCAGAGATGAGAGAACAGGTGAAGTAGAGCCAGCTAGTTCACAGGGACAGCGTGATCTACGCGTTACGATGGGAGATGCGCACGAGAGTGCTCTACGCGTCGGTCTCGGTGGCGGTGATGGGAGTGTCGAGCACCATAAAATGGCCGAGAATGCGGTCTACGTCCTTGCCTGTGAGCAGCTCTCCGTCTGGCAGCGAGGCGACGGCGGCGAAGGCGGCCGCGCGAAGCTCGGTCAGTGATAGGCGTTCGCGCGGGTCCACAAAGCCCTTCTCAATCAACCAGGCCTCCAGACTCTCCAAGCCTGTCTTCCGGAATCCCCGGACCTTTGACTGGGCCAAGCCTTCCAGCAATGCGACTCCATCGCCGTTTCCTGCCTCGGCGAGTTCCCACACACGGTCAAGGAACGTGGTAGTGATTCCGTCCGCCGCCGCCAGATCGATTCTGCGCAGTGGACGACCGCGACCCACACTCCATAGCCGGGCGATCTCCCGCAGCAGTTCGACGCGTGCCAGCACAACCCGATCCAGCGCTTCCAACCGCGTGCCGCTCGCAATCGCGAATGCCTCGCTTCCACCTGTTCGAATCAAGCTGGCGACCTGTCCGCAGGACTGAAAACCCCGCAACAGCAAGGCGTGTAGCTCCGGGAGAGCAGTCTCGTCGAACGCATACCAAATGTGAGCGGAGTCCACGTCCCCGCCAAGCGGGTCCAGGACAGCAACCCCGAGGGCGTGTCCATATTCGTGCAAAGACAAGTTCGCAGGCTCGGGAACCGAGGATTTTTGGGGGGAAGAAGGTGAAAGTTCCAGCGTCTTGGGGCATCCCAGAGGAAGCATGATCTCCGCGTAGGACACATCTGCGGACTCCGCGGCTGCGCGCCATTTCCCCACTTCGTCCCGCTGAGCGGTGAAATAGAAAATCTGCCTGCCTGTGCGGGCGATTTCGACCATGGCCTGAACCAGTGCTGATGCCCGCGTGTCGTCGCTATTCCCCAGCGCTTCGTCGAGGACGAGAGGCAAGGCGGGGCCGCCGCCTTCGCAACGCTCGATGAATGCCAGTCGGACGGCCACCAGAAGTTGGACCCGTGTTCCGCTGGAGAGCGTTTCCAGCCCGTGCGTCTCGTGACTGGTCGTGTCGCGCACTGTGAACGCAGACGCCTGTCCATCATCACTGGACACGGACAGCTCGTAGCGATGGTTGGTGATGGTGCTGAACATCTCCCGCGCGCGGGTCAAAACGACCGAAGCACTGCTTTCCAGCCCCCCGCGCACCAAGTCCACGCAGACCCGTCCGGCTGCGGCCAGATGAGTGTCTTCGCGGACCTGCAGCAGCACCTGCTTGTGCTTCTCGCGCACCATCAACGCCTCGGCAAGCCGCGTCTCCGTCCTAGCACGTTCCACCTTGACCTCGATCTCCGTCTTCCTCCCCTGAATCTCCTCAAGTCGCTCCGCATCCGTCCTCGCCTCGTCACGAAGCAGCGCCAGTTCCTCCTCGGAGTTTCCTGCGAACTTCGCAGTTTCGACGTCCATTTCCCCGATATCGGACTGTGCTTTGCGCAAGAGCGTCTCGGCCTCGAGACACTCCTTCTCGGCCTGGGTCGCCGCAGGCTTTTGCACGAGCCATTCCCGTAGCACATCCAGGCGTTCCTCGATCCCAGCCAGTCCAGCTTGTCCGAACACGTCCTCCCGCTCCCGGGAGAGCCTCTCCACATCCCTCTCCGCATCGGCCAGGGCGGAGCACGCGCTTTCCTGCTTGTGCGTCAGCGCAACCCATGCCTCCCGCCGCCGCTCCAAGTCCTCGACGAGACCCGCAAAAACTGCGGCATCCGCAGAAGCATCCTCCGGGGCGAATGGGCCTGCAGATTCGCGCAGCGCCTCGACCAATTCCGACGCCTGGCGGTCGATCTCGTTCAATGCCTTTTCCGCCTCGGCATGACGGCCCGCCGCATCACGCCAGGCGGCGATGCGTCCGACCAGCAAAAGAATCCCCTCCGGCATCATGTCCAAAGAGACTCCCAATGCCTCCCGGATCTCTGTGGACAGTTCTTCCACCTGCTTTTCCACGGTCTGTCGCTGCTGTTCGAGACTGGCCTCCACCGTTTGGCGCGCGGTGTGGAAGACCCCGCGAGCAGTCGCATCAGCCTGTTGCACCACCAATTCCTCCCGTCGCTCGCGCACAGTGTCCCCGCTCCATGAGGCAGGTGTCGTGAGGTCTGTGGAGAGGAATGCGTCCCGCGCACGGTTCCGCCGCGTATCTGCGGACTCCGCAACATCCTGTGTGCGACGCATGCGCGACAGGACGACAAGTGCCGGACTGAGAAACGAAAACAGCCAGAAGAGGGGATGGACGACAAGAGCGCAAACCAATGCGATGAGGCCAACTGCCGCAGCCAGAGCCCACAGCACGGACGCGGGTGCTAGCAACGTGTCTCCCCGTCTCTCCTCCGGCACAGTCAGCCACTGATCCAGGTGACGGATCCCTTCGGCCAGCCGCTGCGCCTCCTTTGCGCCGGACTCGTCGGCCTCTCTCACCCCCGGCAGCGCCGCGAACGTCGCCATCGAGGTTTTCATTCCCTCGAGCTGCGTGCATCTCTCGGCGAAGGCACGAACCTGTTGCATGGGAGGGATGCACTTCAAGCGCTCGATCTGCTCCTCGGTCAAGTGTGTGGCAATCTCCGCGCGCGCGGTCTTTGCGACCTCTGCGGACTCCGCAAGCCGAACCCGTTCGTCCCCCCTGCGCCCCTCGACAACCTGAAGCGCGGAGAGCCGGGCCTTGAGAGTTTGAAGTAGAGGCAGGGTCACAGCATCCGCTGATTTCTCTTTGACACGCTGGCGCTCCAGCTTGGCGAGAGCCTTGCGCCGCCTCTCCAGCAACGCCTCTGCCTCGCGCAATTCGGTGGCGATTCGCTCGAGCCGCTCCATTTCGTCGCCGCGCAGCTTCAGGATGCGCGGATCGGATTCCGACTTTTCCTGTTGACGCTCCGTGGCGATTCGTTCGGCATTGCGCAACGCCAGCACCGCCGCAATGTGCTCAACTACCCGCCGCTGAGCACGACACGAGCACTCCTGTTCCGTCAATTCCGCGAGTGTGCGCTCGGCCTCGAACAATTCCGTCTGCTCGACTTGCACGGACTGGACCTGCCGCCGGGCTTCGGTAAATGTCTTCTGGCAGTTGTTGATGGTGCGGATCGTGGGGGCAGTCGTCAGAGACGAAGCGGCCGCCGTCAAGTCAAATCCCCCATTGAGTTCGCGCGTGACCGCTTCTGCGAGCGCGCCGTCCTCGGCCACCAGCAGTTCGTGCAAGGACAAGCGGTAGCTCACTCGATTCTCAGCGGACGGCAAGTCGGTTGGCGCTGTCCCGCTGCCGTCAGCGCCCTGGTAGCGGACGAAGCGTCCCTCCTTGTCCATCACCAGCGTCGAGCCATCGGGCAGGTTGAACTCAGCGGTCAGGTCTGCATTCTTCGCCTCCGGACTGGTTGGCCAAAGCGCGGCTTGCATCGCCAGCGCCGTGGTGGTCTTTCCGGAACCATTGGGACCGACCACGACATTGATTCCAGGAACAAAACACCCCTCGTAGGCGAAACGGTCCGACGCCCTGCGGATGCCAAGAAACCGGCGAATATCCAAGCGGGTGATCGCGAGAGCCCTACCCATGGCTCACCTCCCCCCGCTGTCCGTACAACGCGGCGACCAACGCCTTGCACTGGCGACGCATCATCCGTCGGCAGGCTTCTTCATCTGGTGGTCCCTGCGCGGTGGATTCCCTCCCCAAGGTGGCAAAACTCCTGCCCTGCATGCTCTGCAACTCATGCTGAAGTTCCGAGACGCGGCGTGTGGTCTCCGACTGCTCGGGTCTCGCCCCCTCCAGCTCCAGCAGCAGCGCCGCGGCAACTGCGAGCGGGCCACCGCCCTCCGCGCAGGCCTCCAAATCGAGAGGTGGCGAAACGTCGATATCCCAACGATCCAAGGACAGGGATATGCCATCGATCTCGGTCAACTGCCCATCGATCGTCCCCATGGCGGCATGCAGATCCTGCACCGACAGCGTGGTGACACCCGTCAAGGTCACTCGCAGCACGACGGCAGCCAATTCGGCCTGTTCGCCACGCCATTGCTCAAGCCGGGAGCGGAAGTCCGCATCGAGAAACTGCGCCAGATCCTCCACGCCCGGCACGGTGCTGACATCAAGTGCCAGCCGTTCGTAGCGCAGGGGAGAAAGAGGCAGCATGGTCAGATCCCAGGCCGCGCCAGACAATGTGGCCAGCCAGGCGCCGTGGACACCGCACTCCCCTAGACCTGGATCCAGCCCCATCGGAGATCCCAGGTATAGGACCTCGCGCTCAACCGTCCGCGTTAACGAAGACGTTGGCTTGTGGATGTGCCCCAGGAACCACACGGGGACACCGGTTCCCTCCAGCTCGGGGACACTCACAGGACAGTATTTTGCCTCGCCACCATGGATCTCGGCATGGAGCAGTCCCACAGACGGAATGCCCGCGTCGAGAAGCTCCCTCGGAAATGTGTCGATGGGACAATGCCCGCAGTGCCGCGCGGGGAACGAACGCCCGAAAAGATGGATGACGCGGCCAGCAGAATCGGACAGTGCCACGCGTTCCCAATTCCCGTCCGGACCGAGTAGGCGGAATCCCCCGGCGTCCGACAGGCTTTCTCCCAACCTGCGCAGCACATCCCAATCATGATTGCCCGAGACAGCCACCACTGGGATGTTTGCCTCGTGCAGAACATTCAGTCCGCGCTCCAGGGGTGCCCGAGCCTCGAAAAAGCGATTTGACTGGTCGACGATGTCGCCGGCGAGAAGAACCGCGTCGACAGATTGATCCACTGCGGCGAGTGCAATGCGCTCCCAGAGACGGGCGGGGGTGAGGGCGGACGCCAAATCGGCGGGCAGCCTGGCCGCCCTACGCCCAATATGCAGATCGCCAGTGACAAGGAGTTTCATCTCGCGCAACTGCTCAGGTAGATGGGCTATAAATTGAACGACCGCCTAATGGCATTTCACTAACTCACATTTTGAATTTCGTTTTGAGGCGGACTTGAGTGTGTAACACGTTGTCCGCACTGTTTTCGTTGTTCGCGCATCGGCGCG
>JAGLDW010000303.1 GCA_023145395.1 Lentisphaeria bacterium
AGGGGACGGGGCTTGAGGAGTTGTCATCGATCGCCATGGGGTTTGTCGCCCATGGTCTGGGTGGTGCGGTTCTGGCGGGATTGCCGCCGAAGAAATCCTACCTGGACTGTTTGAAACGCGCCGGGCATTGGCAGCTGTCCATCGAATGGCCTCCCGGCTCGGGGGTGTTTCCACATCATGAGCGGAGTCCATACAACACCCTGAACGCGGCTGGACACGCCTGCGAAACGCTCTCCCTATGCTATGCCGCACTCCGGAACATCTACGACCAGCCGCACAATCTATTCCTCCAGGGCGCGCTCCGGGCCGTGCGGAACATTCTGTCTTGCCAGTGGGAGAACGGCTGCTTCCCCTATCGGGACTACGGCCACACGACCATCAACTACACCTCCCTGGTGATGTGGTGTGTGTTGAATGCGCTCGAGACGCTGGGTGACACCTCCGCAGGTGTGTTTCCACAAGAGGAAATCGACGCATCCTTCGACCGCGCCTGCGATTTCCTGCGTGGGTGCATCGATGTGGACGGGCGCTTGCTCTGGGAGAATGGCAACGAGAACTCCACGGCGAAGTACAATATGTGGACCTATGTTTTGACTGCCAATGTGCTTTTGCGCTGTGGTGGAAGAGAGAATCAGGAGGCGGGGGAACGCCTGCTGGAGGGCGCGTTCTCCATGCGCACGAAGAGCGGGCTGCTACCCATGCGCGATCGCGGAGAGGAAATCACGGAATGCGCCTTCATGCAGGCTGACATGCTGCTGTTCCTACTCCCATTTTCGGGAATGCTGGAGACTGAATGCTGAAGGAGCTGGATCATGCGCAAGGCTGAGGATGTTGTCATCTATCGCGACGAGTTGTGGTACAGCTCGTTTCCGTCTGTGGTGAGCCGTGTCGACGGGGAGCTTCTGGTGGCGTTCCGCCGGGCGCCGGACCGTCGCGTGCGCTACGGCGCATCCGGGTGCACGCATGCCGATCCGAACAGCAACCTGGTGCTTGTGCGCTCCTCGGATTCTGGGCAAACCTGGTCTTCCGAGCCGGAGCAGATCCACACGCATCCATGTGGAGGCTCGCAGGACCCCTGCATGCTGCAGCTCGCCGATGGCAGCATCGTCTGCGCCAGCTATCTCTGGACCATGATGTCGGAGGGCGACAATCGTCCCGGGCATGTGGTGCGGGTGCTGGCAAGTTGGGACATGGGGGCTCTCGGTGGCTATCTGGTTCACTCCGAGGATGCCGGACGCACTTGGAGCGCACCCGTGTATCCGCCCGCGTTCGAGGACGACACGCTGGCTGCGACGGGTAGTCCCAGGCCCCCTCTGAACCGGGGCGCGATGGTTCAAGCATCCGACGGTTGCCTCTACTGGGCTGTGGTGCGGACTCCGCAAGAGCTGGGGCACACGGTGCTGGAGCTGCTGGTCAGCGAGGATGGAGGAATCTCCTGGACGCATAGGAGCCATCTGGCTGGTGACGAGAGCGTGGTCATGAACGAGACCTCGCTGATCCAGACAGTCGGCGGCGATCTCGTGGCCTTCGTGCGCACCGCCAGTTTTGGCGACCATGGGTTGCTTGTGCGTTCGAGAGACATGGGGGCGACGTGGGAGCCGTGGGAGGACCTCGGCGTGGTCGGGCATCCGTATCACGCCGTCAGGCTGCCGTGTGGGCATGTTCTGATCGCCTATGGGTACCGGCATGAGCCCTTTGGCATTCGAGTGCGGGTGATGGATCCCGAATGCATCGCCTTCGTCGAGGGCGAGATTGTGCTCCGCGCCGACGGTGGCAATACTGATATCGGCTATCCCTGGGCCTGTGTGACGCCGGAGGGGCGTGTGCTTGTCACGTACTACATCAATCATGGCGACGGAACACGCTATATTGCGGGGACTTTCCTGGATATGGACTAGTGGCGTGACGCGACACTAGTGCGCGGCTCTGGCCGCAAGGACAGGTCGGCGTTTCAATGAATAAGGTTTGCATGATGGATGTGGATGAGACAGTGGCTGGTGGCTCCACGGACGAACGCGTCTGGTCCGTGTCGGAGGTGAATCGCCTGGTCCGGGATGTTCTCGAGCAGAATGTGCGCCCCTTCTGGGTGAAGGGCGAGATTGGAAACATCACGATTCACCGTTCGGGGCATGTGTACTTCTCGTTGAAGGATGCGCGCTCGCAAGTGCCCGCCGTGTTTTTCCGCGGCGCGGAGATGGCGCGTCGGCTACAGCTTGAGACGGGGACGGAGGTGGAGGTGTGGGGGCGTCTGACTGTGTACGAGCCGCGTGGCGCGTACCAGGTTCTGGTTGAGAGGATCCGCCCCTGTGGCGTTGGGGACTTGCAGCGGCGTTTTGACGAATTGAAGGCCAGGCTTCGCGCGGAGGGATTGTTCGACGAGGACCGGAAACGCCCCATTCCCATGCTGCCGAAGTGTGTGGGTGTGGTGACCTCGCCGCAGGGAGCGGCCATCCGGGACTTTCTGCATGTTCTCGGTCGGCGTTTTGCCAATGTGCATGTGCGTGTCACCCCGGTTCCCGTGCAGGGCCCGAAGGCGGCGGGGCAGGTGGCGGGCGCGATCGGCTATCTCAACCGCTCACGCGCTTGCGATGTGATTGTGGTCACGCGCGGTGGGGGGAGCCTGGAGGATCTGTGGGCGTTCAACGAGGAGGTGGTGGCGCGGGCGGTTGCGGAGTCCGCAATCCCCGTGATCAGCGCGGTGGGGCACGAGCGTGATTTCACAATCTGCGATTTTGTCTCGGATCTGCGTGTGGCCACTCCCTCGGTGGCTGGGGAGCTGGTGGTGGGGCCGAAGGCGGAGCTGGTGGAGCGCATTGCCAATCACCGCGACCGCATCGCTTCGTTGTTGAGGCTGAATCTTGCGGATCTCCGGCAGCGCGTGGAGCGGGCCGCAGGCAGTCCGGTGTTTCGAGAACCCGCGAATCTGGTGCGTGTGTATCAGCAGCGTGTGGATGAGCTTGGCGGTCGGATTGAGACGGCTGTGGCTCGGCGGCTCGAGGGTTTGCAGGCCCGGGTGGAGCGAGCGACCGCGTCTGTGCGGGCTCTTGGCCCCGAGAATGTGCTGCAGCGCGGCTACGCCATCGTTCTGGATCCGGAGAGTGGGCAAGCCGTGTCGAACGCGGAGGAGGTCGCGGCAGGGCAGTTGCTTACGGCTGTTCTGGCCAAGGGGCGACTGGATGTGCGCGTGGAGTCGATGAAGGAGTTGTGACAACGGGTGAGACGGCAGAACCCGACAAGGAGGATCCCCATGGCGAGCGAGAAGAACGAGAAGCAGAACTTCGAGCAGGCGTTGGCGCGGCTGGAGGCTATTGTGGCTGAGATGGAGGGGGGGAAGCTTCCGTTGGCGGAGAGCATGAAGCGGTTCGAGGAGGGGATGCGTCTATCCGCGTACTGTTCGGAGAAGCTTGGCGAGGCCGAGAAAAAGGTGGAAACCCTGTTTCAGAAGGCAAACGGCGAGATGGAATGGCGCGAGACGGAGGTGCCGGAGGAGGAGTCGGAGTAGCGATGCGAGACGCTTGCAGTGCGCTGCGGTGGCTCTGCCCGCGCGCGACCCCCGCCGGGGACTCTTCGACTCCCCGGACCCCACTTTACGGTTGTCGGGCACGCGCCGTGTCCGCCAATGGTGGCCGTTCTGCTTTGTGGAATCCGCATTGCGGACTGGTCAGATTGGTCGGGCGAGAGCAAGAAAAGACCGGAGGGATTTTCGGGGGCTACCCCTAGTATCCATCCGGTCTTTGTTTTTGCGCAGGGAGTGTCTTTGTCGCGTACCTATCAGGTCATGAATCTATTCCCGGGTCACATGCCCCGTGGAATCGCTCCAGTTGGTCTCGAAGGGATAGATGTTGTCTTCATTCGTGCTGTTGCTATTCGTGGTACTACTGCTGCCGTCAAGCCCTTGTGACCAGACGACCACGGATTTCGGAGGACTGGTGGCTAGTCCACTGATATTCGTGTTCGAGATGCCGTTGTCGTAGTTGAGGTCCAGAACGACGCGGTAGCGATTGTCCCAGGGGTCATTGTATTGTCCGGAAACCTTGACGTCCAGCATCTTCAGGTTCTTGGGATTCCCCATGGCTTGTCTAGCGGCAGTTCCACTACGGCTCAGGAACGCGATGAGCGCGTCGTATTCTGAGGTGGTCAGTATTTTGTCGGCAGCGACACCACTTGTGAACGGCAGAATCGAGTAGGCGCTTTCGTACTGCTTGATCGCGGCTGTGAGGTTCTGGATCTCCACCCGCGCCTTGCCGATGTTGACCTTCTTGATGACCGTGTTGATGGTGGGCAGGAGAATACCCGCCAAGATGGCGATGATGGCGATCACGACGAGCAGTTCGATCAAAGTGAAGGGGTGGCGCACGCTCTTACTCATGTCTCTTCTCCCAGATTGGAATAGGAATTGTATTCTGCTGAATGCACGAAAACTGTGTCCACTGTTAAGTATACCACAACATGTCGGTTGGGACAATGCCGGAATGGTGAAGGGGGTAACGCCTCAGTCTTGTGGG
>JAGLDW010000304.1 GCA_023145395.1 Lentisphaeria bacterium
TCCCCACGTAACTGAGGCGTTACTGAAGGGGATGCAGAGCTTCAATCACATTTCCCGACAGTGGCTCGGGGCCTCCGGGACCGAGGATGTCCTCCCTGCGCTCGCGGTCCGGGACGTCCGGCAGCATATTCGCGGTCCGGGACGTCCCGCACCACCACCATCACCATCCAGACATGAGATGCAAAAGTGAGTGCCTACGGGTCCGTGCGGCGCAGTTTCGCCAGTGTTTTTCGCAGTGTGTGGAAGGGGGATCGCACGCTAATGGCATGTTTTGGGCACGATTCCATGCAGCACATGCAGAGGATGCAGCGCGCCCGGTCGATGGCGTACTCTCCTGTCTCGGTCTTCCGGATTGCATCCTGACTGCAGATTTCCGCACAGATTCCGCAGGAGACGCAGAGCTTTGGGTCCACTGCCGGTCGGTAGGCGAGCATCCAGGTGACGAGGTGGAAGACGCCTTCGGGAAGCTTTTGGAGAAAACGGCCGGACGAGAGTCGGAGCTGGGTGCTGTTCAGCCGCTCCAGGCCATCGCCGATTGCATCGATATGGGTGGGGTCGGTCTCTCCTATGTCCCTTTCACCCGCGTAGCGGAGCATGGGAATCGATTTGGGGTGCAACCCGAAGAGGCGTGCGAGCACGGCGTCCAACGCCGCGCCGTCCACCGACGCCGCCAGGATGCCGACGTGCACGGGGGTGCCGTTGGCTGGGCCTTGCCCCTCGAGCGCCTGGACGCCGTCGGCAATGTGCAGTGTGGGGCGAAATGCCTCGTATACGTCTAGAAGGAATCGAGCCATGCTCCGGGGCGAGGGGAAATCACTGTGGTAGAGAGATTTGCTCTCCCCGGGTATGAGCCCGTAGGTGTTTTTCAGCGCGCAGGTGAGCATGGTGAGGATGTGCGTCTTCACCTTGGGCAGGGAGATGATCACATCGACGTCGTCGATCCAGGGAGGGGCGGCCACCGTGCGGTCTCCGCAGACACGCGAGCCGTCGCTGGTGAAGGATTTGAGTTCCCCGCCCGCTGCGGAGACCACATCCGTCATGCCTGTTTTCTGCCAGAGTATCTCTTCGCTGTGCGCTCCTGCGGGGCTGTCGCCCACCCATACGCGCTCCGCACCCGCCTCCCGGCAGAGCGTCACGACTGCCGCAACCAGAGCGGGATGGGTGGTGACGCATTCTTCGGGAGGCCGTGGGCTGAGCAGGTTTGGTTTGATGAGGACTGTTTGACCGACGTGGACGAAGGCGCCCATCCCGCCGAGGGGCTCGAGTGTCTTGCGGAGGGCAGCCATCACGTGTTCCGGGGCGTAGTCGTCGCAGGCGGAGACGGATACCGTGGCTCGGCTTTCGTTCATGGAGGAGTCCGTACTCTAAAGCGAAATGCGAAACGTGAGGTCAGTAGGTCTGCAGAGCGATGCGCAGCAGTCGCGCCTCGTCACTGTCCGCGTAGAGGCGGTAGTCCCCCATAGCGGCGGGGATGACGCACACTCCTCCGAGCGGCAGTGCGGTCTTGGCGCCGTCCGTCTCGATGTGGGCCTTGCCGCGGATCAGGACGAGTGCATGGTAGGTTCTCCCCGCAGTGTGGTCAAAGAGGTGGTCCAGGAGGCGGATTTCCTCGATGTTGAAACTCGGGCAGTGCCGGATGATGGGAATACGCCTGGTGCACCGGGTGCGGCCCTCCTCGCGCGAGATGCGGCGCGGGTGTCGGTCTTGGAGGTAGATCGCCTCCAGGGCGGCCTGAAGGTCTTCGTCGCTGGGGCGTTTCTGGTCGTCGTCCCAGACGCTGACTATGAGGGGTGGGCCGCCATGGTCGCTGAGCTCGAGCACGAGGTTTCCCGCGCCGACGCACTGGACGCGGCCGGAGGGTGAGAAGAAGGCGTCATGAGGACGCGGGATGTATTCTTGGACCACCCGCCGCATGGCTTGCTGGTTGAGGCTGGCGAGGAACTGTGTGCGGGTGGAGCTTTGCCCCATCCCGGCGAGGATGCGCGCGTCGGGCGTGCTGTCCAAGGAGTAGATGAAGCGGTTGTTTGGCCTGAACTCGCGTTCGCCGACATGGGTTGTGGATTCCGGACAGACGGTGAGAGGATCGGTCCGGCCCACGTCACGCAGCGAGATGCAGAGAGGAAAGGAAGCGTTTGGGCGGTGCCTGCGGCCGACGATATCCTGTGGCGCCTGTGCGGTGACATCTCGCAGGGACTGTCCGGCGAGCGGCCCATTGGCGATTGTGGACACGATGGTGTCGCTGTCCACCAGTTGCCAGCAGCGCGCGGTGTCGTCCGGCATGTCGCCGTGTCCGTCGTCTGCGGATAGATAGGTGCGGAGCAATCCCGTGACAGCCGGGCCGCCTTCGTGCAGACTTTTGAATGTAAACGGATAGAGGGGAGTTCCCATCGCCAGTCCCGCGCCTTCGTTCTAGGCTTCGCAATATCGTTTTCCCGCCCGGGGGCACCCTCCGGGAGTTGACTTCGCACTGTCCAACAATACAGTTGGAAGAGTGTGCTTCAAGCCTGCGTCCACCGTGGTGCAATGTACTGGGAAATCTTGTTGAATGGCCGAATCCATTGAGTAGCAAAAGAGATGCCGAGTCCTTGGGGGAATCCCCTCAGCCCCGTCCGTGGTTCTGGATCCATCAGTTCGCGATTTTTGTCCTTGTGCTGATGTGTTTTTTCGCTCTGTGGCCTTTTGGGTCGTACGATCCTCTGGACTGCGAGTTTCTGGCGGGGGGAATGGGTGCCGAGGCCGTGATCCGCAACTGGATCGGGTCGCTCGGCGCCCGCGTGTCCCGTTTTTTGCTTCTGATGTTTGGCTTCTCCGTGTATCCCACCGTGTCGCTGGCGCTGCTGTCCGTGAGTCGCAGGCTATTCTGGCGGCGCCTGGTGCGTCCCGTGCAGTGGCCGTACTGGCTGGCATTCCTTTTTCTGGTGTTCGGCGGCGCGTCTTTGTGCGGAATCTGGCCGGACTTTCTTGCGGTGTTCGCCGATGCCTTGAACCTTTCTCGTCTTCCGGGTGGCGTTGTGGGTCAGCGTCTCTGCGCCCCGGGGAGCGGCTGGTTGAGGCTGGTGCTGAATGCAACCGGCGCAGCGATTCTGTCTGGCGCCTTTGTGGTTGGTGCGCTGGGTGTTCTCTGGCTGCATGACTGGCACGATCTTGCGGTTGGCTATTGGCGGCGAAAGCGCTCTGCGGCGGAAGACGCATTGCCGGAGGGGGAGGCCGTGCCCGAGGACGAGATTGAGTCGGAGGAGAAGGGAGGGGTGTCTTCGATGCTGTCCGAGCGCTGGAAGCGCAAGGGTCGGTTGAGCGAGGTGCGTCGGGCGGAGGCGGAGCATCAGGAGGAGAAAAAGGGAGCCTCGGCGGCGTCGGCCACTTCCGAGGAGCCTCCGGTTGGAGAACCGGATCCGGCATTGCCGGCTTCCCCTCGAAAACGCGGTGCGAGCAAGGCTAGGAAGACGGCCTACAAACTACCGGGCCTTGATCTCCTTGCTCCCTCCGAGGGCTTGCCCACAACCACCAATCCCGCCGAGATCAAGCTGAAGAAGGAGATTCTGCAGGCCACGCTGGACAGTTTCAGCATCGACGCTCAGGTTGGCGGAGCCACAAGTGGTCCGAGAGTCACGCTTTTCGAGGTGATTCCCGCGCCGGGAGTCAAGGTGGAGAAGATTAGCCAGATCAGCAACAACATAGCCATGGAGCTTCGCGCGAATCCCACCCCCCGCATTCTGACTCCCATCCCGGGGAAGAAATCCGTGGGCATCGAGGTGGCCAACAGTTCGGCCGCCATGGTGAATCTAAGCGGTCTTCTCGAGTCCAACGTCTGGCGCAAATCCAAGGCGCAGTTGCCGGTTCTGCTGGGGCGCGACATCAAGGGGGATGTGGCGATCCTGGATTTGGGCGGGGCGCCGCACCTGTTGATCGCGGGTGCCACGGGTAGTGGAAAATCCGTCTGCATCAACCTACTGGTCATGTCTCTGTTGTACCGTTTCAGCCCCGAGGAGTTGCGGTTGATCATGATTGACCCCAAGGTCGTGGAGTTTCGCTGCTACGAATCGCTTCCGCATCTTGTGGTTCCGGTGATTTCCGATGTGTCACAGGTCCAGCTGGCTCTGCGCTGGCTTATTCGGGAGATGGAGCGGCGGTATCGGGTTCTCGCCAAGGTTGGGGTGAGGAATCTGGAGACGTTCAACTCCCGGCCGAAGAGCAAGGAGGAGATCCTGGACGACGAGGGCGATGTGATCCCCGCGCGTCTTCCCCACATCGTGATGATCATCGACGAATTGGCGGACATCATGATGAGCGCGAAGGCGGACGTGGAGACATCGCTCGCGCGTATTGCCCAGCTGTCTCGGGCCGTGGGCATCCACACAATCATTGCGACGCAGCGCCCCAGCGTGAACGTGATCACCGGTATCATCAAGGCCAACTTTCCGACCCGCATCGCGTTCAAGGTCACACAGCAGGTGGATTCACGCACGATTTTGGATGGCAAGGGCGCCGAGAAGCTTCTCGGGCAGGGCGACATGTTGTACCGGCCACCTGGTGCGTCGGGCACCGAACGAATTCAGGGCGGATATGTGTCGGACGAGGAGATCGAGAAGGTGGTTGCCCATGTCGCCGAGCAGGGCGAGCAGCAGTTTGACGAGAACGTCCTGCACATGTCGGAGGGTGGCGAGGGGAATGTGGTCGGCGCCCGCACTTCGGCGGGTGGAGGAGCGGCCGCCAGCGGTGATGCGGGCGATGGAGACGAGGAACTGATCCGCAGAGCGACGGAAGTGATCCTGCGCGACAGGCGTGCAACCACCAGCTACGTGCAGCGAAGCCTGCGGATCGGCTACAACCGCGCCGCCATGATTATCGATACCCTCGAGGAGCGCGGAGTCATTGGTCCGCAGCTCGGAACGCAGGCGCGTGAAATTCTGATCGATGGTCCGGAGACAGACGATCCTTCCGATGACGCAAGTCTGTAGTTTCTCCGCAGTGATCTTTTTCGGAGTGTGGAGTTCATGAGTTCGAGTCCCGACAAAGAGAAAGAGGTGGCGCGTCAGTTGCGCCTGGATTTGGCGTGGGACGAAGCGGTCCAGAAGACTGCGGACAGTCCACCTGAAGAGGTGGTGGACTCCGAGGATGTGGTTCGTCAGGATTCCGAGCCCCCCGAGATGCAGGAGGTGGAGCCGAAGGCAGGGGAATCCACCGTGGCGGTCGAGGCCGAGGTGGTGGACGGCGAGCTGGGGCAACGGGAGGAGGCCGCCGATCCCGCTGAAGAAGCTTCGAGCGAGAAGGCGCCTCCTGACGACTGCGCCGAGCCGGACACTTCAGTGGATGTGCACTCGGGCGCCGTGATCGAGGTGCGCGCCGCCGAGCGCACGTTGCCGCAGATCCTGATGGATGCTCGCGCTGCCAAGAATCTCCCCGTATCGACGGTGAGTCGGGAAACCAAGGTGGCGCCGCTCCTCATCGAGCATCTTGAGACTGGACGCTACGATCTTCTGCCACCTTTCGTCTACAGCAGTGGGCATCTGAGGCATCTCTGCGGACTCTACGAATTGGATGCGGAGGCATTGGTCGAGAGGCTCAGCGAGGCGATGGAGGACCAGACGGCTGGGGGTTCCTTCGCCGTGACGGCGCAGGAGAGCGAGAGCTGTTCCAAGGTTCGCTACACTCTCGGCACGGGTGGAGGGCTTGGGAAGCGTCCACGCCGGATCAGCATCCCGGGGATGATTGTCAGCGCATTGCTTGTTCTTCTTCTGGTGGTGATCATTGCCGCCGTGGTTGCCCAGCGTATGCACAGTGGCAAGGGCGGAAGTGATGGACCGAACACAACGGGCACCGAGATTGGGGAGCAGGCGCCGAAGATCGATTTGCGCCCGTTCATCGAGAATCAGGAGCTTCCGCTGGAGCCGCTGGACATCCCGAACTAGATGCCCTTCAGGAGTGCTTTCAGCCGTAGATCCGCGAGGCCGTGGTCCCATTTCTGGATCAGATTTGCCGCCGCCGCTTCGGCCATGACAGCGCCTGCAGCTCCGGATCGCACGAGCTTGAGCTGTTCGGTCAGTTCCTCCGCCCACGCTTGATACTGCGCCGCCACTTTCCTCTCGTCCGGCATCGCGGCGAGGACTCGGGCGATTTCCTGCCGCTTCCGTGCCAGCGGCCAGCTGGCGATGCCGTCAACAGCAAAGGAGAAGGTGGGCAGCTTCGCCAGCAATGCGTCCGCGCGGGCACGCAGGTCGGCTTCCGCCGCCTCGTTTTTCGTCCCTTTGTAGTCGAAAAAGACAAACCGGAATTCACGGAGCGACGGCTTGAGATCCATGACCGTGTCGAAGCCGTAGTTTCCAATCGTGAACCCCACCTTGTCCGCTTGTGTTCCCGTCCAGAGCACCGAACACGGCCCGCGTCCCGTGCCTGATGGGGAGGCATGCCCCGCGTCGAAGATGCGGTCGTAGTACAGCAGCCATGACTCCTCGGCCAGGTCCAGGTCCGCTCGTTCGCCCTGCTTCAGGTCCCGCGTCGCCGTCAGCACATGCCGATCCGCTTTGCTGACGAAGGCGGAGGGATAGCAGCGCAGAAGCAGTCGCAGGCTCTTGATCTCGGTTTTGGGCTCGAGCAGCAGCTGGCAGTGAAGGGCATCGCCTCCCACGAGAGTGACGAAACGGATGCGCACCAGGGACTGTGGCGTGTCGAAGACCAAGTCCACTTGTCCACGATTCCCGACACTGCGCCCGACGAAGGAATGGATGGTGGTGGTGCCGATGGATTGCCCATTGATCCGCAGGTCAAAAAAGCCGCCTGCATACCAGTTGCAGCTTGTCGGCGCGGACATGCCGATGTAGCCCTCGCCGGGGATGGCGACTCCGGGTTGTTTGGGATCGTGGGCCACCACATAGCGCAGACCATATTTCTTGACTCCGGTGTTCATGTGGATGTCGTGCGTTGTGCGCGGCAGGCCAACGATGTTGGTCGGCGCCCCCGGCTTGGCGATGCTCGTATGCGCACCGCGGTCGGTGATGAACACCCCCGGCGAGGGCGACTGGGCGCAGACCGAAGCCAAAATCCCAAATGCGGCGCATAGAGTCGTCAGATTTTTCATATTCATGGCATTCTCATTTTCTTTCTCTTGGATGCGAGACGGATCAACTCTCTACTCTGACTTCGGCAGTCTCCTTTTCCAGCTCTTAAGCGGCTCTCGTGGTTTTTTGCAAGAGCCTCTCAATCCATAGACTGACATGCGCCCGAACACGAGAATCAACTTGACAAACGATATCAATGATATCATAGTTTGGTTTTAGCAGCAGTCGAAGACCAGTCTACGGAGTGGGCACAATGGCTCAGTTGATTGTCAGGAACTTGGATGAAAACCTGGTTCGCCGTTTAAAACGGCGTGCTCGCCGGGCCGCTGTTTCAATGGAGGAAGAGCACCGTCGCATCTTGCGAGCGGCACTTCGTCGGGACGGGGGCAATTCGTTTAAGGAGTTCCTACAGTCCATACCCAACGTGGGAGACGACAAGGACTTTCAGAGAATGCCTCAGCCGACAAGGGAGATCCATTTGTGAGGGGCTATTTGCTGGACACCAATGTCATCTCTGAGTTGCGCAAGGGGCCGCGCGCCGCACCATCTGTTCGAGCATGGTTTGATGACACAAGCTCCGATGAGCTTTTTCTAAGTGTTCTGGTTACTGGAGAGATTCGCCGTGGCATCGAACGAATCCGACGAAGGGATCTGGTCTCCGCCCAGCATCTGGATGCCTGGCTGGCAGGATTGAGACACCACTACGACGACCGTATTCTCCCCGTTACCGAGGATATCGCCGAGTTGTGGGGCCAATCTGGTCTCGTACGACCACTTGCTCCGATCGACGGTCTTCTGGCGGCCACCGCCCAGTACCACCATCTCGTGGTTGTCACGCGCAATGTCTCAGACTTCGCGGATGCGCCCGCAGATGTTCTGAACCCCTTTGACGACAAGGGTGAGTAAACAGATGTTGCCATCGCGATGCGGCGATGGAGGCGATAGGACAGCGGAGATTGTTTGCGTCATGATCCGCAGAAACTTGTGAGACACAGCACTAGATGCTGTCCAGCAAGGCTTCGAGTCGTGCCTGCAACACGGCCTTGTGAAGGTCCCGGGCAATCTCCTGCAGCTCGATATCCAGACGCGTCCAGGTGGCTGCATCGAGCTTGTCGGCGATCTGTAGTTTGAGACCGGCAACTCTGGCTTGGAGGCGATCGACATGTCGTCTGATTCCGGCAGCCGCGGCGGGATCCTTCTCCTTGCGGGCTTCGGTCCTGAGATTGACCAGGAGCTCTTCGACCTTCGAAAAAGCCGCTTCCGTCAATTTCCTGTAGCTTGTCTGCGCGAAACCTCTGGAACTGAAGAGCGTGATGGGGCCAGTGCGGCCGCCCTTGCGGAACTCCCCGGACAGGGCGCCAATCTTCTCGGGAGTGCCTGACAGGACGAGATGCGCGAACCGCTCGGGATCGTGGAAGCCGCCTCGCAGATGCGACCATGTGGAGTAGGTCCTCCCCCCGAGGTTTCGGTCGCGACTGACGTTGAATCCCACCACTTTTCCCGGTTTCGGCCTGGCTCTCAGAGATGCCCAGGGGGTTGCGATCTCCGCAGACCAGAATGTGTCGCCGACATGGGTCCGCACCTCGGCTTCGCTATTCCAGACCGTGGCCTCCCCTTCTCCATCATACAGACTTCCGGCGACGTTGAAGGCGAGTTGATAGTAGATGCTGTGGGTGTGGTTGGGGTCCACGAAGAACTCGATGGCTTCACCGTGGAAGACATCATGGTCATCGTGGACGTAGCGCACGGGGTTGAGTTTGACCATCTCCGGCTCGTCGCAGTGCACGGCGAGATAGAGGTTCTTTTCGTCCCACAGCAGTCGAAACGAGGTTTGCGCCGGTGCGAGGGAGTCCTTCCCGAAAAGTATGAAACCGGAGACGAGCGGCGCCTGCTTCCAGACGGCGTCATCCAGCTTCCCATCCATCACCGGCGCCGTGTTGGTCTTGGGGCAGGGGTAGACGTTGATCGGGAAGCTGTCGTCGGCGACGAGTGGCAGGCAGAGCAGGAGCCAAATGGCCAGCCATCCGGCCGTGGGATGGGGTCTGTGTGGAACGTGCATGTTCGTCCTCATGTGTCTACCTCACCCGGAAGCTAGTCTTGGTCGTCTTGCCGGTATACAGGTCGGTTGCCCGGACCGTCCAGGTGCCCTTTGGGTCGTTGAAGGCCACGGGCACGTCGATGGTGGCGCCCTCATTGTCCACAATCGCTGGCGAGTCCACCCAGTCGGCGATGGTTCCATCCGGCAGCGTCACCCGCACCTTCACGGCCTGCTGCCCCTGGGGCAGGGACGAGGTGATGGTCAGACGTTGCACTCCGCCGGAGGCGACCGTGCCCTCAGTCTTCAAGGCAACTGGCTTGATCCGTTGCGGCGAGAGCGCGAAGAACATGGCCCGGAAGGGGGTGATCGTCAGGCGGAATGTCTGCTTCTTGCCGAGGCTCTTGTGGCGTTTCAGATCGTAGGCGTGCATGGCGTGGTGCAGAGTCATCCGCGCGGGTTCCGCTTGTCCCTTGTGGCGGAAAACCGAGATGATTTGCACCGGGCCATTCGTCCAGCGCGTGATTTCGACATTGCGCAGTCGCCGTCCCTTGTCGTCAGTAAGCATGACAGCGGGCGAAACCTGCGCCGACTCGAGGATCGTGCGCCAGAGGCGCGCCGCGATCTCCGGCGTGCCCTCGGAGCCCAGAGCTGGGTAGGAGGACATGGGCAGGTTCAGCAGCACTGCCCGGCCTCGTTCCACCAAGTTGGTCAGGAAGAGGGGCGCCTCGCCGGCTGTCCCCGCTGCCGAGGCGTCGTCGGCCCGCACTCCGGCATCGACTCGGATCTTGCCGAGATCCAGCGTCTCCTGACCGCCTCTCTCCAGTGCCACGGTGACTTGTCCGTTCTCCCTCAGGGCATTGTCAAAGCCCGTGCGGCGGATGCCGAACACATCGTCGAGCTGGCCCTTTGCCAGAGGCTTGACATGGCCATCGTAGATTGCCGGGCGCACATCCGCGACCAGTACTCCACCGGCACGCACGTAGCGGCGGAACAGCTCCGCCTCCTGGGTGCCCATCGCCTGTGTCAACGGCAGAAAAATGATCCTGAACGTGCTCAGATCGACCTCTCCCAACCGCATTTGGCGGTCGGTGAAGTAGCGGAAGTTGCAGCCCATCTCGCGCACGATCTGATGGAGGGCGGTGTGATTGCTTTCGTAGCTGCCGTAGGATGGCGATGCCTGCACTTTCGCGGCATAGGCGGAGGGCTGCGAATAGAGAATGCCGACATCGTCGGTCAGCATGTCCGATGTGAGCAGCAAATCGCCCAAACCGTCGCGCACGATCTGCGTGTCGCGAAGAATCTCCTGGACTGCGGGATAGGGGTCGAGACTGGGTGCCAGCCAGCCGTGGAAACGGCCCACCACTTCCCACCGCCACCACCAGACCGAATCGCAACCACGCGTGATCATGCGCCAGTATTTTTGAAGCAGCGTGTCGGCGTCCTTGGTGTAGCCCAGCCAGTTGGCGCGTGGGAAGTCACGGGGGGCAATCGAGCGCAGCACCTCGTCGGCCGTGCCCGGATAGGGAGACCAGAAGGTGTTGCTGCGCACAAAACCATCCAAATCATCGGCGGCCTTGAAGGTCCCCGCACCCTCGAAACCCGAAATGCTCTTCGGGTCAATGCGGCGGAAGCCCTCGCCGAAGCGTTTGCACAATTCCCCGAAACTGTGTGACTGAAATGCCTGGCGATCAAACCAGCGAGGGAAGTTTCCGGACCGCAGCGCCTCCTTTTCCTCATTGTCATCGGGTGTGCTCAGTTGCACCTCTGCGAAGTTCGCGTATTTGCCGCCCCAGGAGGTGTTGAGCGCGGCAATGTTCTGGTACCGGTCCTGCAGATACCGGCGATAGGCGTCGAGGCAGTGGCTGCTCAGGCACGATCCGCGCACGCTGATCTCATCCCCCAGCGAGTAGACGAAGACACCGTGCCGACGCGACACGCGCGCCTTCTCGACGATCTTGTCCACATGTGCCTGAAACGCGGCCTCGTCATGCCAGCAGGTCGGCTTCATGATGCCCTTGTCATCCAGCTTCGCTTTGATGTGGGTGGTGTACGGAATCCAGGCGACATCGTAGGCGGCGATATAGGACTGCGG
>JAGLDW010000305.1 GCA_023145395.1 Lentisphaeria bacterium
GGGTCCACTTCTGGGTAGAGTCCATCCCCATCCACGTCAGGTACGTTGAACTTCTTGCCCGTCGTATTGAGCCGTCCAGTGCTTTCCCTGGGGAAGACCCAACTCGTGATCTCGATCTTGTCATTGAGTCCGTCTCCGTCGCTGTCGGCACTGGTCTTGGAGGAGGCGAACCGATGGTCCTCGTCGAAGTCGCAAACCCCGTCCCCATCTCCGTCGGCAGCAATTTTGACGTCTGTTTTCCTGGCACTTGCCGCGAGTTCCGTTTTAGGGCAGGCCACCCCTCCGTTGGCAACGGTGGAGAAAACCCACCATTTCTGCGCGCCGTTGTTGTCGGTGTTCAGGAACTTGCATTCAAACTTGCCGTCGCGGTAGCGATAGCCGTCAATGACCATGATGTGCCCTGGACGGCGGAAGTAGATGGGGCGATTGGCGTCGAGCCAGGTCACCATCTCGTCTTCGGTGACATTGGCGCCGCCGCGATTGCGGATGTCGAACTTGGCTGCACCGGCTTGGCCGAATGCCCAATAGAGCCCCGTGATGTAGTTTCCCCAATGGGATCCGGCGTCTTCATCGTGCAGGATCTCGGCACGGACTTTATAGACGATCTCATCACGAGTCAGCGTCCCGCCGTAGTGCCAATTGACCATGCCAATGCCGACGGCCCAGCACCACCATGATTCCAAGTCCTTGGGATGGTGCGTCGGGCGGGGGTTGGCAGTGCACCAGTTCTGTTTGGAGACACTGGTTTTGTCGCACATGATCTTGGAGGAAGCACCTGGCTTGATCGCCAACATCTTTGTGTCTTTTCGGGCGCCTCCCTTTGGATCAATGCCGAGGTTTTTTGTTTTTCCTTCCCCCTGTGTGTTCGGCACCACCACGTCTGCGGCGGCCACGACCACAGTGAGACCAGCGGGAAAGGTATACCCCTTCAGGGTCATCGTGATGGGGTAGGTTCCAGGCGCGACCCCGGGAAAGGAGAAGTTTCCGCTGGCGTCACTGTTTTTTTTTTCAGTGCCAAGCTGCACTTCCACACCGGGAAGGCCATTGTTTGTCGCCTTGTCGACAACTTTTCCTGTCACCGTCTTGCCGTCGCGCGTGGCCGGAACACTCGTTTTCGCGGATCCTTGCTCTCTTCGCACATCATTCGTGCCGACGGTGAACGAGTAAACGATCGACCAGGGGGAACTGTCGCCGGTGCCATTGAGAGATCGGACTCTCCAGTAATACGTGGTGTCACCCGCGAGGGTGACGCCAGTGAGGAAGAATGCTGCCTGGGCTGTTTCGCCATCCACGAGCAGATTTGAAAAAACCACGATGTCACTGACTTGGACTTGATATCCCGCAGCTCCTTCGACGCCTTTGAACCAGAGACGAGTGGGTGCATCGCCCTGCAGACCATCTGAAGGGAACTCTAGGATGGGTGCTGTCAGCACGGTGACGAAGGCCGTTCCTGGAGTCGCTTGGGCTGGACTCAGTATCTTCCAGGCTTCGTTCACCCGGCCCAGCGTTCCGCCTTGAACAATCATTTTCGCGCCTGGACCGTCGCGCATTTCCGAAGCAGGGGGCGCAAGGTAGACCCCAGTGGTGGACCACAGGCGTTTCTCCACGGCATCCTTGGCAGCGTCTCCCGGCTCGCCTCCCCAGGCGACAAAGTCGAGCAGTGTATCCACACCGTGTGCGCTGGTGACGCGGAAGAGGCTGCAGTAGCCCACGGGATTTCCCAAAGCACTCACGCGCCCAGGCGCAGGCGGATGCAGTTCCGCCTTGTTGTCGCCGTCGAACGCATAGTCGTTCTGAGCAGTTTCCCCATCGAAGTAGATGACAATCTTCGCCCCGGGCGGCACGTCTGCCAGTTCGTTCGGCAGGCTGTAGGACGCGCCGTTCGACACAATCTCAACCCCTGCGCAGTTGAATGTTTCCTCCGTGCTTGTATTGGCGATCTCGACCCACTGGGGCTGTCCCGCCTGCGGCCAAAAGCACAGCTCTGAGAGCCGGAGCGCATCCCTCGGACACGCGCCGTGGGACAGGAGCGGGAGAAATGCCGCAACAAGTGGCCATGCGAGCAAGAATAGTGTCTTTCTCATCGTGGTGTCCTCCTTGGGTCTGTTGAATTTTATGGTTAGAATGAGAAGCCTGCGTAGAGACTGCCGGAGGCCCCCTCCAGATTCATCGTCAACTCGTTGGGTCCAGCCTGGACATCGACATCCGTGAAGGGAAGGTCCCAGCGTGCGCTTGCGCCGATGAACCATTGTTCGGTGAGCTGGTATTCGCCGCGGAGTTCGATGAGGGCGCCCGGGATGAAGTCGGAGTTGCTGGAGTCGTCGCGCCATCTGCGGAGCGTTTGACGGGTGCCGTCGGGCATCTGGCGAAACCAGTGTTCTCTCCGTCCGGTGTCGATGTGGACCCACGTGACCGAGAGTCCGGCCAGAGCGGCGATGCGGAATCTTTCCCAGTCCTTCTCCAGGCCCGCGGAGACTGCGACGGTCACCAGGTCGATGTCAATGTTCATATCGACGGTGCTGCGCCCCGCGTAGGCGAGAACCAGGTTGCGTCCTGCGTCGGGGGTGTTGGAGATCACGGGGCCCGGACCTGCGAGCGTGCCCGTGTAGGGGGCGGTCCATGGGGGCGTGGTGGAACTGGTCGGCTCGATGGCGGAGGTGTCGTAGCTGTCGGTTACGGTGTAGACATTTTCCAGGTGTGCTTCCCAGCTCGGACTGGGTTCGATTCGATTGTAGGAAAGGCCAAAACCGACGAGGACGTTGAAGCCACCCCACTGGCGAACAGGCCGATCCATGGACAGCGAGAACCCGAGCCCGTCACAGCCGGACTCTTCCGAGAAGGAGCCATTGTTCCCCTTGGCGCTGCCAATCAGTTCGGTGGCGGTGAAGGAGAGTGTCTGCGCTCCCGCATCGTGTTGGGAAGCGTTGTTGTAGCTCCATAGCCAGGTGTTTCCGTCATTCGCCGTCCCCGCATCCTGTTTGACGAAGCCGTCGTCATAGATTCGGTCTGCGGGTCGCTGTGTCGAGCCGATCTGTCCGGCGATCGTGGCGCCCGTGCCATTGGCGTGGAGGCCCAGCCGTTGCACGTGCGACGGAGCGCTGTGCACATGGACACTGTCGATCTTCCGATACGACGGCCCAAGCCGCAGGCGCCAGCCGTCGAAGAATGATCCCTTTGCCGGTTCCGCGTCCTGCGCCCACGTCGTCTCAGTCAGCCCGATGGTCAGGATGATGGCCGCCGCGAGCATCCAGCGGAGCGGCATCCCGTGTCGTGTTCCTGCTCCCGTCCTGTCCATGCCCATCCCCTTTCATGCTGGCCCTCTGGATACGCGGTTCTGCGAGATTTTTTCTCTCTCTCCACGATCCGCAACACAACGTCCGATGCCGCCGATGGCGACTTCTTAGATGGCGTCGTGCTAGACTCAAATCAGCGGGCCAAAACCGTGCCTGTCTGCCTGCGGCAGGACGGGCAAAGGACGGACGTCGGGGAAAACGTCTGCCAAGGCCGAATACTATATCGACAGGATAGAGATACTATATGGGACCAATAATCCAAAATGTCAAGCCGGCAATGTGTTTTTCTTGAAGTGCCTTTCTTTTTCATGCCCGGGATGAACATGCGCTGTGCATATCCATGCCGTTTGTGTCATGCCCCATCTCCGTTCCGGCACATATCGTCAGACCATGCTGGCCATGATCTCGCGCAGGTCGGCTGTGTAGACTGCGCGGAAGCCTTCGAACGTGCCGTCGAAGGAGATTCCCGTATCATCGCGTGTCCAGCGCGGGTGCAGGTCGCAGCGCACATCCGTGACTTCGCCGGGCAGGTCGCGCAGCACGCCGAGGGTGACGCCCTGGTGTTTTTCCATGCTGTAGAGGAAAAGGTGGCGGTATCCATCGCGCGGGTAGCTGTCATAGAGCATCCACCTGCCGTCGGAGGATGTGCTGCAGTGGCCATCGAAGGGGAAGTAGTCCTTGTCGATGATGGTTTGCTCTCCTGTGACTACGTTGGCAAGATAGAGCTGGTTTCCTTCTGGCCCATGCGCGAAAAACACGAGGGTCTCATCGTCATTCCACCAGTAGTGGGAGGCCATGCAGCCGTCGTAGAGAGACGGTGTCGTGAGATTCCCGTCGAGGTCGCTGACGAAGACGGTGGTGATCCAGGGCATGGCATTTTCGTCGCGGAAGTTCCGGGCGAGCAGAACGAAGTGGTTGGCGCTGGGGTTGAAGGTGATGTGGTTGATGCAGATTTTCGCGTCCATGCCGTTCAGCGCGTGTTTCATGGCATCCCAGATTTTCTGCATGCTCAAGACGTGTTTGGCTTCGGCCTTTTCCATATCCACGATCCAGACGCCATCCTCGTCGGAGTGTTTCTGGTCGTGCCAGGGATCCCGCTTCTGGCAGTAGCCGTAGCCGGGGCGGAAATCGAACACGCGGTCGAGGTTGATGCTGAGTCCGAGGCGTGCGTCGCGGGAGAGGTTGGCCAGGGGCATGGGCACTTCGCGCGCGGCGCCGGTGGCGAGATTGCGGATCACCCCGCAGTATTCACCGCCGGGTTTCGCTGCATTGTGGAAGACCGTGTCGGGCTCGGCGCCGAACCATTGCAGCATCGATCCCTGCTGGAAGTTCCAGGCCTTGGTTTCGGCGAATACGTCGAAGGAGCCATTCTCCAGATTCGCAACACCTAGTTCCGCCACGTCGTCGGGTGCTTGCAGGCGCTCCCGGAAGGGCACGCGGTGCGCCAAGTGCCGCGAGCCATCCGGCGAGAAGGCTGGATTGTCGTAATAGCCGAAGAAGCATTGTTCGTCGGCGGGTGTGATGCGCTTGAACTCAACCATTGCATTCAGAATCTGATCCATTGCCTCGGTCCTCTCTCATAGGGGAACTGCCTACCTCGTCATGCATGCCGACTGCGAGCACGTCCGCTGCCACGAATCTAGCTCGGTTCCGGTGCGAGTCCACTGGGACAGCGTGTGGGTCAGAGCCGCGCGCATCGCTTCTTTTCGTCGTGGCTCCACCGGACAGCACAAGGGCAAAAAAGAGGCGCGCCCCGTTTCGTGGGGCGCGCCTCTTTGTCTATGCATCTGTTGCGGTCAGTCCGTATGATCCGCACTCTGACGGGCCTGCTCGATAAGCTCCATGAGCGATGCGACTTTGGGCTGTCCGTCCTTGGGCTTCTGGAGCTGCTCCAGGACCTCTTCGCCCAAGTGCTTTCTCACGGTTTCCGCCACATCGAACAGCTCGAACCAGCAGTCGAGGAGCCGGGGGCACACTGTCTCCGCGCCCTGGGTCCGGCAATACTCGAATACCACCTCGTGCCCGAGTCTCGGACAGCGGCGTTCGCGCGTGTCGTGCGGTGTGGTCACGGCTTGGGATATTCCTTGAGGACTTCGAGGGACCGCTCGATCTCTTCCTGGGGATACTCGTAGTCGGTGAGTTCGCCAGCGAGGTAGGCTTCGTAGCCCTTGAGATCCATGAGTCCATGTCCGGACCAGTTCATCAGGATGACTTTCTCCTTGCCCTCTTCCTTGGCCTTGAGCGCCTCGTCCACAGTGGCGGCGATGGCGTGCGAGGTCTCGGGAGCGGGGATGAATCCCTCGGTGCGTGCCCACTGCAGTGCTCTCTCGTAGCATTCGAGCTGATGATAGGCCACGGTCTCGATGAGGTCGTCTCTGACGAG
>JAGLDW010000306.1 GCA_023145395.1 Lentisphaeria bacterium
ATGCGCACGTCTTTCCCATGGATCTTGTCGCAGATGAAGGGAAAAGTGAGGCCGGCGAAGTTGGAGCCGCCACCAGCGCAGCCGATGACGACATCGGGGTACTCGCCGAGTATCTTCATCTGTTTCTGCGCTTCGAGTCCGATGATGCTCTGGTGGAGCATCACATGGTTGAGGACGCTGCCCAGAGAATACTTGGTGTTGGGTGTGGTCACGGCGTCCTCGATGGCCTCGCTGATGGCGATTCCGAGGCTACCGGGGGTGTCGGGCATCTTTTCGAGAATGGCCCGTCCCGCGTTGGTTGTGTTGGAGGGGCTGGCCACGCAGTCGGCACCCCATGTCTGCATCATGAGTTTGCGGAAGGGCTTGTGGTCAAAACTGATGCGGACCATATAGACCTTCAGCTCAATGTCGAAGAACTGGCAGGCGAACGAGAGAGCGCTGCCCCACTGGCCTGCGCCAGTCTCGGTGGTGAGACGCTTGGTTCCAAAGACCTTGTTGTAGTAGGCCTGGGGAATGGCGGTGTTGGGCTTGTGGCTGCCTGCGGGGGAAACACCTTCGTTTTTGTAGTAGATCTTTGCGGGAGTGTCGAGGAGCTTCTCCAGACGCTTGGCGCGCATGAGCGGAGAGGGACGCCACAGTTTCAGCACTTCCAGGACTTCTTCGGGGATGTCGATCCAGCGCTCGGTGGAGACTTCCTGCTCGATGAGATTCATGGGGAAGATGGCGGCGAGATCCTCGGGGCCGATCGGCTGTCCCGTGCCAGGATGCAGCGGAGGCAGCAGAGGCGTGGGCATGTCCGCCTGGATGTTGTACCACTGGCGTGGCATCTGGTCTTCTGTGAGAATCACTCTTGTCGGGTCGCTCATGGTTCTGCTCCTTCAGTCTGTGAATGGGCGCAATCACTCTCTCTGTTTCGCCGAAACGAAACAATAGTGCGGCGGTACGCAGTGTCAAGATGGAATCTCAGTGATGGAAAAGGGCAGTCGGATCCCAGCCGCTTTGACAGGAGAGGCTCAGTCATCAAGATATGCGAGAAGGTGTTCGGCGATGGCGGCATTCTCCTCGACCATGTCGTCTTTGTCACCTCGATGCATACCGACGTTGACCACGTCTCCGGGTTTGATGTTCTCGAAGGCGTAGTCAAAGGCGAGACGCGCGGAGATGCGTCCCGCAGCCATGATTTTGTAGCCAATGCAGGGCTTGTCAAGCTTCTGGATGCATTCGCTGGCAGGTGCCATGTCCTGGAGGCGGAACTTGTCTCCGCTGCCTTCGTGGACGCTGCCGCAGGTGAAGAAGCACACTGTGTGGAAATCGACGATGTCCATGTCGGCGACCCAGTAGTGGGTTTCCGGTTTGTGTCCTGCCACGCCAATGGGGAAGTTGCGTGATTTGGCATAGGCGACCCAGTCTCTGAGGGGTGCGTCGTCCTTCTCTTCGCACATGCGGTCGACGATCGCGCCGTGCAGGTAGGCTGCGCACGCACCGACATCGATGGCCTGCTCAATGGCTTTCACCATGTCGCCGTCGAACGGATTGTGGTTGAGTTGCCCAATCCATTGGAGGCGGCCGCCGTTGCCGAGATACTGTCTGGTGGCATCCATCACATGCGGGGTCTCATTGTTGGTTACGAAGGTGTTGATGCCGGCTTTCTCCGCGCGCTCCCAGGTTTCGAGGATGCGTTCGGTTGTGTAGTAGCCACGCATCTCCTCGTTGCGCTCGGGGGTCTGGTGACTGTAGCCACCGAACGGATTGGCGCCGATGAGCAGCCTAGTCATCTCGATCCCGCAGAAATTCACTGTTTGAAGCATGGTGTTCCATCACTTGTTTTCATGGCCATTACGCAGATCTCTTCTTCCCACTGCGGGTCAGTTTATTCCAAGGCGAGTTTTCCGTCAATGCGGATTTGATCCACGAGCAGGACATCCCGGGAACGTTTGTGCGGTTTCAATTCGAAGCCGATATCCCAGCAGGCGATGGTATCCCCCTTAAGCTGGGCGACTTGTTCGGGAGCGATGGTGAAGACGTGATCCCGCAGCCAAGTCCCCGGCTTGAGCGTGAACGGCTTGCCAAGAAGACGCTTTCCCGCGCTGGTCCGGACCAGCAGTTTCAGTTCGAGCGGTTTCTCGCCTGAGACATAGAGATCCGCCGTGATTTTTACAGCCTTTGGGAGGTCTTTCTTGAGGCGGTAGGTCAGTTGTGCGTTCTTGCTGCGAGTGGTCATCATTTGCACGGCGACCATGGTGTTTCCCCCCGGCGTCTTGGCCACGTATGTATAGGCGGCCGTGCGCTTTCTTTTCGCATCGAGCGCGCTCCACGTCTTGGCGGCTTCGAGCCCATCCTTGGGATGATTTGCGGCGGGTGCCTCAACCAGGTAGGGGAGGCGCACTGTCTCGCTCCAGTTTCCCGCGCCATCCTGGGCTCTAGCCAATAACCACCACATGCCTTTCTTGTCGGCGACGATGCGTTTTTTCATCACTTTGGTCCCGGTGTCGATGGGGACATTCGGCAGTGCCTCGGGGTCGTTGGTGAAAGCGGCTTCGAAGCCACTGATCCCCGTGGCATCGGCCGCGCTGAGCGAGGCAAGAGGGATGGGAGGCTGGGCGCCGATAAAAGAAAAATTGTCGATGCGGATATAGGCGCCATCGGGATTGACCTCGTTCCAGCCCCCGAAACAGATCAGCCGGAAATCTGGCTCGCCCTTGAGGTCCGGCAACGCTTTTGCGATGATGGGGGGCATGTCGAGACTAGCCTGGTGCCAGGCACCGTCATCCACCACGCCGAGGATCTCTCCATCAAACGTTCGGTTCTTCTTGCCGGTCATACGGAGGGTGTACCACTTCTTGTTGATCCAGAGCATCATGTTGATTCTGGATCCCGGCTTGATGCGGTAGTCGAACTGGATTCCCGGGTAGTCCGCAAGTGTCATTTGCGACCGGGAGCGGTAGGCGCTGAATCTTGTTGTCGCCCTGGACGACCTTCGGATTTCAAGGCAGTCGCTGCCAGTCTGCTCGTCTCTGACCACCTTCATGTCAGTGGCTTCAGCGGGGGTGTAGACTCGCCAGTACGCACTCGCTTTCCCCGTGAAATGATCGTAGGCGCGGAGGTTGGCGGAGTAGGAGTACATGGTTGGGGGATCCGGCGGCGTTTTGTCCGTGGTGTAGTCCACAGTCCATGCCCAGGTCGCCGGCTCCGCTTGGTTGCCTGCGTAGTCGGTGATTCCCGAAAGAGTGACTTCCATGGTGGATCCATCGGCAACCTGGCCGCGAAGGAAGCGCCAGTCCGTCGTGATGTCCGCCGTGAATGTCCGTGTGTCCGCATTCCAGACGCTCGCGGTGGGCTGAGCGCGCAGGCGTTTTCCGTTGAAGGTGAGGATCAGTTTGGCGGGGTTCACCCCGGCGGTGTCTTCTGCAAATGTCACCTGTACCTTCGACTCGGCGGCATTGGCTCCGTCTGCGGGGATGGTGGCGAGGATCTTCGGCGGTGTATTGTCCACAAGGAAACGGTAGTGCGCTGTCTTTCCCCAGTTTCCCGCTCCGTCGCAGGCCCGGATATGGAGGAAGGCATCCTTTTCCGGCAGCTCGTCAAAGCTCGCCGAGTCCTCCTTGGTCATGATGGTCTCGGGGGCATCGGTGTCGGAGTCGTGGTTCCAGAGGTAGCTGTAGCCTGCGATGCCGCTGGGATCCGTGCATGTCCAGGAGAAGGTGCCGCCACCGTTTACACTGACAATGGGAATCAGATGCAGGTTGTCGATTTCAAAAGAGGCGCCGGGGGCGTTCCCCGCGTAGCCAAAGTCACCGATGCAGAACTCCACCACCTTTCGCGCGGCCATACTTGTTTTCGCCCCCGCTGGGGAGCGCATGATGATCTCCATGATGTTGGCCTCGGCATGCCGCCAGGTTCCGTCCGCGACGATCCCCGGAATAGCGCCGAAGAAGGTGGGTGTCTCCTCGCAGTCGGTGAATCCGATCGTGTTGACCTTGCGTGCCTTGCGAGAGGTCTTCATGCCGAAGTCAATCTTCGCATGTTCATCCACACGGTAGTCGAAGCTGATGATGGGATACCGCCCGACAGGGTATTCCTCGAGCGCAAGCTTCACCGAGAACTGACCTCCGCAGAGGATATTTTGAACACGCAGAGCGTGGTCGTCGCCGCCATCGGGTCCCGTCACTCTGGATAGCTGGACATGGCTACCCTCCGATGCGGGTTCGACCGATTGTGCGAGTGCCCCTTCGAAATCATAGCGGGGGCATTGTCCTCCGAGCAGGCGTACGCGGCCTGGTGGCACACGGTCGCTAGCGTAGTCCATTTTCGCCTGCCATTTGTAGGGAACGACTTTCGTTCCCAGTTTCTCCGCAGGGGGAGGGGGGACGGGTTTCGGCAACGGGGGTGCAGCGTTTTTTTTCTGCGTGTCTCCATCCTTCGTCTTTCTCACGGCCGGCGGAACGATGGGTGGTGGCGGTGTGGGAATCGGGGCGCGCGGCACGCTATCCACGTGGTGCAGAGAAAAGCGAACTTCCCCTCCGTCGGCGATGGCAGCGACACCGGCGGGAGCAATCGTGAGCAGCCGCTCGTCGCAGTCGTAGGTGGTATTGGCTTCGGACAGGGCGAGGGCGGAGCCGTTGACAAAAAAGGATGTATGGGCCAAATCCAGCAGCGTGTCGCTTTTGGCGTCGAATTGGACTCGGATGTCTCCGCCGTCCCAGTTCTCGCCGCTGGCTGGTACGACTTCTGCGATCTTCAACGGCTCGGCTATGCGCAGGAGCCAGGGGCGCACGGGCTGCCAGGCACCGTTGGTGTTGACAGACGCGTTCGCCTGCCAAAGCCCGGGCTCGGGGAGCGCGCGGGTGACGATGGCGGTGGTCTCCACAAGTCCTTGCGCCTCCTCCGCTTTCTCACCGGGCCTGGTGAACCAGATTCTCGATTTCGGGGCGTTGTCCTTGGTCGCGTCCCAAAGAAAACCGACTTCGGCGCCGCCATGGGACACGATGCGCACGTTGTCGAGCAAATATGCCGCACCAGCGGGATTGCCCCCCAGGCCGACGTTCAGATACCCTTCGTGGAGCATGCCGATGACCAACTCGTTCGCGACCAGGCTCTTTCGCCAGGGCAGGGCGGCCCGAATGGCTTTGCCCATGGGAAAGCTCATGCGCCGCCATTTCCCTTTGTGGGAGACTTTCTCGAACTCGCCGATACTGGTGAGATTTGGTGCGTCCTCCGCAGGGCCAGTGAGGCGTACAAAGTGACGTTGCCGCGGATTGTCCTTGAAAGAGAAGTAGAGATTGACCTTGACGTCTTTCGGAATGGCGCAGTCGAACTCGATGGTGTCCACAGATCCCAGGTCCATGTCGCGGAGGGGGAGAACCGCGCCAAAGTCCCCGCCGGGATGCAAGTTCTCCAACCGCAATGCCTGTCCCCCATCCTCCGTCGGCGCCAGCGTGAGTTCGGCGCTCTGGTCCCCCGCCATGGGCATGAAGCCGCCGTAGTGTCCCTCGAACCCGCAAAGCAGCCCCGGATGAGTGTAGGAGCGCAGGGCGGGCAATTCGGAATCCGTGGCGTCGTCATTCACCGCGGTGCTTTTGTCGTCTTCCAGAAGTGCCGGGCGACTGCACCGCGTGTAGCCGATTTTCGCCCTGGCGATGACGATGCTGTTGTGCTGTGTCCAAAGAGCGATGCGGCGTCCGTCAAGAGGGTTGCGGTCCGTGTGGGAGAAGACGGGAACATTGTCGAAGAACACATCATAGCGCTTCCCCGTCTTGCGGATCTTGATGAAGTACCACGCACCGTGAATGGGACGTCCGCCGGGGTCCCAGTCGACCTTGATCACCCGCGCACTCGGTTTACGGTGCCGGTTTCGGGGGATGAACTCGCGGTCGGTCTTTCTCACCACTTTGCCTTTCTGCCAGAACTGGGTCCAGGTCTCACTCCACATGGGATCCCAGGCGGCAAGCATGAAGTTGTAGCCGCTAAAGAAGTCGCGTCCGTCGGCGTTGAGCGCGACGTTGATGTCACCGACGCGGGGGTAGTACATTCTGGCGGCGCCCTCGTGCATGTCCCCCTGGCGCATGCGCATGCCGGCGTAGTATTCCACCGTGAAATCGCCTTCGAACTCGAACTTGTTCCAGAGAGCGGCCAGCCCCTTGCTTCGTCCATTGAGGGTGGACCAGCGTGGGTCGCAGGCGAAGCGGTTGGTCACCTCCCATTGTCCAATCTTGGTCCAATCGACGGCGGCCTGTTCAAATAGATAGTCTTTGACGCGTTCCCGGACGACTGCGATGTGGAGGAAGTCGATCTGCTCGGGAAGTTCGAGGGCGACTGTTCGTCCGGCGAGGGGATCGTCGTCGTGGAGATTGAAGACCTCGCTGCCATCAAGGGAGCACCAGATGGCCTTGCCATCACGGGCGAGTTGCAGGACGCCGTACGTCACTGTGTCGGGAGTGCGTGGCTGAGCGCCAATCTTTTCGTCCACAACCTGTTTTCCCGCAATGACCTTGCGCTTTCCAGGCGTGATCGTGGCCGTGTGAAGCAATTCTCCTTGGCGGTAGACGACGATTTGCCCGCTCTTGCCGTTCTCGTCCACCTTGGCTTCCAGCCGGTAGCCGCCGTCGAGGTCGAGGGTGTCGCGGCCCCAGAAGACCTTGAGTCCGTTGTTGAGAGGCAGGTCGAGCTTGAAGGCGCCGTAGAAGTCGCCTTTGTGAACATAGCGTTGTGGGAAGACATCCGGGGCGGATTCCTTGTCGGGGCGAACCCATGCGTAGCGTGGCGAGGCCCAGCCCTGCATGAAGGGATCATCGGCGAAGCGTTCGATGTTGACGGGAGTCTCCCAGCTGTGGGATGGCTCGGCGAATGCTTCGACCTTGCTGAAGACGATTTTCGAGCGTGCCAGTGCATAGAGTCCCAGGCGGCCAGTCAGGTTTTCGCTGCATGGATGGCGGATCTGGAGGTCGTCGTCAACGCGGACGAGCACGAGTCCCTTCTGACGCAGATCGACGACAAAATCGACGGGGCGTTCCAGCTCGATGGGACAGGCGGAGACAGCATGGACAGCGGTCTGCCCCTGGTTCACGCTGATTAGCTCAAGCGTTCCCCCGCCACGGCTTCGCCAAATGGCGGCGCGGTAGGTGTCGGGCGCCGTCATGGCAAAGAAGAGCCCAAATGCTTTTACGCTGCCGACCGGTGTGATTTGTGCCCGGAAACAGTGCGGGGGCCAGTCCTTCGCGCCGAGTGCATAGAGACTCTCGCCCGAAGTGAGCAGCCGTCCCTTGGTATATCCCTCGAAATGGAGGTCGCCGGGGGCGCCTATCAGTTCCCATCCTCCGGCGACCGCTTCGGCGTGTCCGCGCAGCATGGTCTTGGTGTCAAAGGGCACGCTGGGGATTGGGCGAGCGCTGACGTCGTCGAAGAATGTCTCGTTTTCTCCTCTGGAGTAGAGTCCGATCCTGCCACCGACGCAGTCGTCGCTTTCCGTCCGAATCACGGGAGTTCCGTCGATGAGGACATCGATGCGTCCCCCCAGGATGCGAGCTCCGAGCCGGTACCAGTTCTCGGCCCGTCCCGGAAAACTGGCTGTTTCGACGACCGTGTCGGTGCCACGAACACGATGGACCAGTTCGACTGTGCGCTTGCGGATGCCGAGGGACCGGAGGCTCCAGCGCGCCAGCCAGAAATTGTCCGCGTCTCTCGCGGCAAATACCAGTCCAAACTCGCTCCGCATGGATTTGACGGAGACCTCGGCGTCATAGTCGTCCCAGAACGTGTGTCCGACGAGCATGAGCGCCTCGTCGCTGGTCCCCTTTGCGGAGGCGCCGGACAAGGAGAAGGGATTTGGGCTGCGGTCGGGTACGGGTTCGCGCCCTTCGCGGATGCGGGCTGCCGGGTTGGCTTGGATGCGCTCCATCACCGAATGGATCTCCCATCGTCCGCCGATCTTTTCCCAGAGCCCCAGGTCCTTGGCTTCCTCCTCCGTGCGCATGAAATCATCGCCAAAGACCACGTCCCCGACTTTCTGATACCGGACTTTGGCGTTTGCGTATCCAGTGCCCTGCGCGCAAGCGATCTGGCCTCGTCCGATTCCGGTCGCAAGAATCCGCAGAAGGCGGTGGTTCTCCACCACAACCTCGAGCCAGCGCGCGCGCCGCTTGATCACGACTGTTCCCCCTTTGCGCAAAGCCGGAAAAATGGGCACGACTCCTTCGGTGAGCAATTCGGGGGCGCCCTCGGTCACGCGTTCCACGCGGTATCCGTTCGCGTCCCAGCGGAAGCGCGCGAAGTGGGTTTCGTCCTTGTACGAGAAAACCAGGTCGATGGCCGTGAAACCATCGGCATCCTTCTGTGGGGAGAGAGTGAACGTCAGGTCGTAGCGGTCGGCTCTGGCCTTGCGCAGTGTCGTGTAGGTACGGTCCCCCGCGCGCAGATCGGCGGGGGCGGCGCAGAGGAGGGTCTGCCCGAGCAGGGCGAGAAGGACAAAGGTGCGGTTCATGAGTATATCCACAAAAAAACGGAAGTATGCTGGTTTTTCGTCAAGTAAGACACGCAGTCCCGGTGACAGTGCCATCTCCATGTAAAGAGTGGAACGGACAAACATAGCTCGGTATTGTGGCATTCGCTGAAGTGTGGCGCTGATAAGATGCGAACGGAAGGCGGCGCAAGTCAACCGGCCTTGTCCATGCGCCTATCTGCATCCACCTCCTTGCGCCCTTGCGTCGCCGCGCAAGATTACTGTCGCATTCTGATATAATAGGGAGCCTGTGGCGAAATGCGGATTGTTTCGACAGATCTGAATATGCGGCGAGAACCGCTTGTGCGTCCCTTTGCCTTCAAGGGCGGGGCGTTCACCGAGAAGTGGCTGGCCGTCACGGGGGTGCGCGCCGCTTCCGGCCACAAAGCTGTGGGGATTGCTGGGTTGGCCATTCTCTGGTCCGATCCACAGGTATTCGCCGCGCACTCCGAAACGGGCGGAAACATGCTCATGGCACTGGTCGCCGAACGGGCATTGGCTTTGCTCGGAGAGCGCGACTTCGAACATCCAGCCGAAGCAATCCGGATGATTCTGCCCGAGCTTCACGAATACGGTCGCATGATCACTGGTGTGCCTGCGCTGCGGAAAACATTTGTGCTCAATTCCCTGGTCTCGTTGGACAACGCGCTGTGGAATCTCCACGCGAAAGAGAATGGACTGAATGCGTTTGATCAGATTGTGCCGAAGGGAGCGCGCTCCGCTCTGAGTGCTCGTCAGCGGCGATTGGTTCGCTTGCCTGCCATCACCTACGGGACTTCCTGCGAGGCGGTGGCGCGGATGGCGCAGAGCGGATGGTTTCTGCCGAAGATCAAGCTCGGGCATCCTGGAAGCCAGGACGAGATGCTGGCGGCCGACATGCGGCGACTGACAGAGATGCATGCATTGCTGATCGACACACCCGCGGAATACAGCGAATGCGGACGGGTTCTCTACTATCTCGATGCCAATGGACGATACGAGTCTCCAGACGCCATCTGGAGGCTGATCGAGCATATGGACATTCTTGGCATGCGCGATCGCGTGCTGTTGCTGGAAGAGCCCTTTCCCGAGGAGGCGGAGTTTGGCGTGGCCGACTTCCCTCTGATGGTGGCGGCAGACGAATCGCTGCACGGTGTGGAGGATGTCAACACGCGCATCGACATGGGCTACGGGGTCATGACGCTGAAGGCTGCGGGGAAGACATTGAGCATGACATTTGAGATGGCGGAGGCCGCATTCGCGCGCAACACGCCGTGTATCGTGGCGGATTCAAGCTGCGTGCCAGTTCTGGTTGGCTGGAATCAGGCGGTTGCGGCACGCCTTCCGTCGCTGCCCTGTCTGCGGTGTGGGATCCTCGAGTCGAATGGCCCCGAGAGCTACCGGAACTGGTCGGCCATGGTGGGCGCGCATCCACATGCGGGGGCGGGCTGGATCGAGGCGCCCGAGGGGCTTTTTGAGCTTGGAGATGATTTCTATGCGGACTCCGCAGGCATCTTCGACACACCTGCGGATTTTGCGGCGTTGGTGAACCCGTAGCGGAATGACGGCAATGCGGACTCCGCGCGGTTCAGCGGGAGCTTCGCTCTCCCGGGGGCAACGCCGTGCTGTCGTGGTGGATGAATCCATCCGCGTCGATGGAGGCTTTGACCGTGGTTCTCGTCCAGGCGGCGCTGCCCTGCGGCGTGGCGTCCCCCAGCAACTCCAGCCAGCCATCCCGCCCTATCCGCGCCGCCAGTTCTGGCACGCAACGTCCCCAGGCACCCTCTCTCGTGCCGGGCTGGATTGTTTCTGGTTCCTCGAAGTCCGGGACACTGATGGCGACGAGGCCTGCAGCTTGCGGGGACGCGAGAGCGTGGAAGGCATTCGGAAGTTCAAGCGGCAGCGTTGGACTGTCCAGCTGGCAAGCACGCGTGTCGTGGTCCAGCAGTTGTTTTGCGTGAAGGCGCAGCGCGGCGAGAACTTCCTGTCGTCCGAACAGAAAATCCGGGCGAGTGGCTGGCTTCTCGCCCGGACGCGGTGCACCTGTCAGAACCGCGCATCCAGAGAGGAGTGGGAACCATAGATCGGTCACCAGACTGGCTGAACTGGCAAGAGAGGAGAGGGGAAGAATTGTGTCGCCGGGCTGCGGACGTAGCACTGCGTCGAGAGAATCGACCGCAGCCAGCAGTGCAGTGTCGGGAAAGCTTCCGGCGGCCTGCCCATCGGCGTGTGGCACACTACATCGTGTGTCCGGATCGGTGCCGGGCAACGCCAGGGCGCGGATGGTGTGACGCGCGGATAGGAAAAGAAAACGGAGAGTGGCGGATATCCGGTGCTTGGGGCGGATGCCTTCACCAAGTTGCGCAAGCAGCAGGACGGCTGGCATACCGGAAAGTTCCGCAGCCTTGGCGAGTGCCTCGATGGTGATTAGCACACGTCGCTCGTCCTCGTCGAGCCAGCTTTTGAGTATGCCTGGCGCCGCGTTGGCCAATTCGATCGGGAATACATGCACGTCACAGGCGAGAAAGGAGAGTGTTGCGTGCACGAGGGGAGTTGCGGGGAGTGCGGGGAGCAGTACGCCGACTGTGGCTTTTGCGGGAAGTGTCTCGCGCAGGCGAGTGGCTAGCACCAAGGCACTGACACAGAGTTGCGAAAGCGTGTCGCGTTCTCCTGTCTCCAGGCTACACGAGCAGGCTCTGAACGGATGTCGCCACGCTTTTCGCAGGAGTCTGGTTCCCAGCGTCTCCCGGCTCGGTTTACGGTCAGCGTGCGCCTTGGCAAGCAGTGTTGCGACGTGTTCGCGCACTGTGGGGGAGGGGGTGCCGGAGGGGAGTTGTTGGCCGATGTGAACGGCGACGGGAAGTCGTCGCCAGGACGCGCCGCGCAGGGCGGGGGCGCCATCGCGGTGGCTGAGTCTGCTGTCCCAAAGACCAGAGAGGCACATGGGGATGACAGGCGCGTCCGTGCCGCGCGTGATCAGCTCCATTCCCCGTTCGAATTCGAGGAGCATGTTGCTGCGGCTGATCATGCCCTCTGCAAAAATGACGACGAGATCCCCCTCGCGCAGCGCCTGCGATGCCGCCTTCAGGGAGCGCAGGATACTGCGTGTGCCGGATTCGCGGTCAATGGGAATACAGCGAACCCAGCGGCAGAAGGACCGTAGCCAGGACGCCTCGGCATAGGCTTGCATGGTGAGGTAGCGGACGGGCCTGGGGACGGCGGTTTGCAGCAGGACGACATCCCAGAGGGAGATGTGATTGCAGACGATGAGAGCACCACCAGTCTCGGGAATGTTGAGCTCCCCGGTGACGCGCACACGGTAGCCAATATGCGTGAAGAGATACATGAGAAAACGGGTCATGAAGGCCGGGTTGGTGCCGAACATCAACGCGAGCACAGCCATCGCGAGCAGTGCGATCGCCAAAAACACCTGCGCTGGATTCAACCCCATCACCGTGCCCAGCAGGAGAAATACCGGAGCGCTGAGCGTCATGGCCGCGAAGGAGACGAAATTGCTGGCTGCCAGGTAGCGTCCACGCCCATCTTTTGGACTCTTGTGCTGGATGTACGCCGCCAATGGGATATTGAAAAAACCCGCGCATGCCCCCAAGCCCGCCAGCGCCGCCAGGGTGAGGCGAAAGGAGCCCGCGGTGAAGCCTAGAAACACGGAAAACAAGGCGATTCCTGCTGCGCCTATCGGTACCAGCCGTAGCTCCACCCGACGTCCCGAGAGTCTGCCTGCGATCATGCTTCCCACCCCCATGCCCAGAGCAACCGTCGAGGCGAGAATCCCCGTCATTATGTCGGAGGTCTTGAGCAGGTTCTTGGCGTAGAGTGTGATATTGGTTTGAAAGAGGGCGCCGAGAAACCAGAAAAGAGCGTTGCCGGCAATGCACCGCATGAGCAAGCTCTGGCCTGTGATCTCGCGCAGTGTGTGAAAAACCTCGGTGAGGCGCGAGAGGCGGAAGCGGCGTTCTGGCGCCATGGGGCGCGTGGAAGTGATGAAGAGGCTGCTGCCCGTGCCGGCGACCGCCACGACCACGCAGAACAATGCCGCAAGATAGGTGCGGTCCGCGAACACCTGCGAGAGAATGCCGGCAACAGCGCCGCCGAGGATGACCGCGACCAAGGTCCAGAGCTGTAGGACACCGTTGCCGCGCGAAAGCAGTTCGTCCGGCAATGTGTCCGGCATGAATCCATATTTCGCAGGACCGAAGAACGCGCTCTGCGCACCCATCAAAAAGAGAACCCCAAGCAACAGGGGCAGACTTCCTGCACGGAACGCCACGACTCCCAGCGACATGATCACGATCTCAGCCACTTTGACGCGGATCATGATGCGCTTCTTGCTGAAGCGGTCCGCTAGAAAACCCGCAAAGGAGGAGAATAGAAGGAAAGGGATGGTGAGGGACGCGGCTGCCAGCGCCACATAGAAACGCTCCGCATTCGCATCTTCGAGCGTCTTGATGGCCGAGAAGATGATGAGGAACTTGAAGACATTGTCGTTGAAGGCGCCGAGGAACTGGGTGGCGAGAAAGGCGACAAAGCCCGGCGCGCGCAGGGCGCTGGTGTCAAATGTGCTGTTGTCCGACAATCTGTTCTCCTGCGGGGTCGGAGTCTGCGGCGTGTCCACTTTTGAGACTGTGGAATCTACCCCGCCGACCGGAGATGGCCACCGTGCCCGGTCGAACGGGCCTGACAAGTCGGTTGAACGGGTCAAAACGCGGCAGTAAGATGAGTCGGTCTGCGCGAGCCACGAATC
>JAGLDW010000307.1 GCA_023145395.1 Lentisphaeria bacterium
GGCTCTTCGCGATCCGGTACTTTGCGCAGCAGCGCTCGACCGCCTCGATCAGGTAGCGGCTCCCCTCCACGCTGTTGCGCACATTCAGCGGGAGTTTCTGCCTCCCGAATCTGCGGAGTTCGCACTGGGCTTGGCTCGCCAGAGCCTCGCCCTCCATGGACTGCGCAGTTCGAAGCGCGCGGCTCACGGGCCGTTCGCCCTCCATGGACTGTGCTGTTCGCACATGGTTGGAGTGGCCGCGTCATTGCGGCCATCCGTGTTCGCGGAGACGCAAACGGTCCATGGGGACTGGATTTGCGGGATTCGCAATGCGCGGCGTCTGAGGGCAGACGCCCTCCAGCGTTCGCCAGTTCGCGACTAGAGGCGAGAGGCGAGAGGATCACATTGCGCCGACTTGGCGCAATATCTTGCGGATCACGAGATTTGGTTCTGCTCGTCAAGGGATCTTCTCCTCACATTCGCTTCTTTACTTCTACCCCTAGGCGGTTGCGAAGAATGATGCAAGAAGGCCAAACGATTTTCTTCAGGGTGGTTGTCTTGGAATCCTCCTGCAACCTCTCCGTAGCACAACTCCTGCAAACTGGTACTTGACCCCGGAATCTCCTCCACTTGCAGGGAAACACCCACGGAACTGATATGTGCCGGTGGAGCAGTTACGACTTGTGCGGCAGTGGAGTACGGTAGATGTTTCATTCTGTCGCGCACACCATTCGGGCAGGCAAACACGCATAGGGGAAAGATGAACTCACGAGATCGAACATTTCTTGCTCTTGAGCATCGGCTTGGTGACAGAATCCCAATAGATTTCTGGACAACACCCGCAGTGGCTCAGCGCCTGGAGATCGAGCTTGGCAAACCGTACGAAGAGCTTCTGAACGAGTACGGCGTGGATCTTCGCTACATTGAAGGGCCAGCGTACGTGGGTCCCCCGCTTGCCCGGGGAACCGACATTTGGGGGGTGAAGCGCACCTCGGCCGCTGTCGGCTCGGCTGGACAGTCAGAATCCTACAGCGAAGTGATGACGGCGCCGTTGAGCAGTGCGGAAACCCCCGATGATATTGAAGCGTATCCCCATTGGCCGGATCCTGACATGTTCGACTATGAAGTCATCGAACAACAGTGCGATGAAATCCTGCAACAGCAGCGCGTTGTCGTGTTCATGGGGGACAGGCTCAACCGCGTCGCTCAGCTGAAGCCGGCCATGTACCTGCGTGGCACAGAGAATATCTTTGTCGATCTTGCGCTCAATCCCGAGATGGCTGAAACCATTTTCAGGAAAATCAAAGAGTTCTACCTTGTCTACCTAGAGAGAATACTCCAGGCGGCCAAAGGAAAAATCGACATTGTGTTGACTGGCGACGATTTCGGCGCGCAGAACGGACTTCTGATGAGAACCGACATGTGGCGCACTTTCCTCAAGCCCGGCTTTGCCGACTACATCGACCGGGTCAGGCACCACAAGGCAGTGGCAATGCATCATAGCTGCGGATCGGTGGTCGATATCATTCCCGACATGATGGACTGCGGGCTCGACATCCTCCAGTCGATTCAACCCGAAGCCGACGGAATGTCGCTGGCGAATCTGAAGAAATTGTTTGGCGAACGCCTCTGCTTTCACGGTGGTGTCTCCATTCAGAAGACGATGCCATTCGGCTCTCCGGAAGATGTCCGGCGCGAGGTGGCAACCCTGGCGAAGCTCTCCAAGCCGGATGGAGGCTATATTTTCTGCACCTCTCACAACATCCAAGCGGACACGCCGACGGAAAACATCGTGGCATTGCTGGATGCATACTTGGAATACGGAGGGGCGTGAGTGCCGATTTCTCGAAAACGTGGGTCGGGGAAAATTGAAACACCTTCGGGATGACGACGTGTCAGCCTACCTAGGGACGCTTGCGGCCCGCAATCTGGGCAACGCCTCTCTGCGCCTGCATCTGTGCGCGTTGCGGGCGGTGTTCGACAAGATGCTAGGAATGGAGATCACTGCGGGGATCGTGCACGCTCCGCGTCCTGCTCCACGGCCCGTCGCGACGGATCGGGAACTGGCACTGCTCAGGCAGGCATGCACCGATTGGCATTCCCGGCTTGTTATCGATATGCTCAATCGGTCGGGATTTCGCCCCGGGGAGCTTGTGTCGCTTGCGTTCGCTCCTCCTGTGACGACGATGGATGGGGGAGAGCGTGTTGGCACCCCATCGATTCGGCCGGTTCTCTGCTTTGCCCCTACTAGCGCAGAAGTCGATTGGCTTTTCCCCTCGCCAGTGCGTGCCGGGCCCATGTCGCTGCGGACGCTGCAACGGCGCGTGACGCGCCTTGGAGCTCCGCTCGGCTTCAGAATCACCTGCACGGCTGTGCGCAAGGCCCCGGTGGTGCCCATGCAAGCGGTTGCCTGAGAGACGGGTGTGGGAAATCTGGTCCGCTGCAATGCTGACGACGACAGAAGACTCTTTCGGATTCCAGTGTGTATGTTCCACTTGCGTGGCATCAGCCTCGGATGTGCGGTTTCTAGTCAGACAGCAGCGATAGAACGATGCTCGAGGCGTGTTCGGGCGAGTGGTGCACTGTGTTCTCGGCTGTGCGCAGGCGCGGCTCGACTCCGAGGGTGCCACCGGTATTGGGATTCAGGTCGAAGCGCGGGTAGTTGCTGCTGGAGATATCCACTCTCAGTTGATGTCCCACGGGGATCCGGCAGGCCGTGGGGAACAGCTCGAATGTCAGGTGGTAGATCGTGCCCGGCTCGCCGAGGACCTCTTCCGCATAGCCTTCCCGGAAGCGCAGGCGTGCAATGCTGTCGGTCAGGTTGGCGGCCACACCGCCGGGATGCGCTGGACTCGGCGGGTGGATCTCGAGTAGCTTGGCAGTGAAATCCGTGTCGGGAGCATCGCTTGAGACATACAAGTCGGCGATGACGGGACCGGCGATGTCCAGGTCTTTCTCCAGTGGTGGCGTGATGAATGTGAGGACATCGCGGCGGGTCGCCAGAGGTATCCCGTCGCCCCCGCTCTGGGGGAAACGCGCGTCGTTGCATTGGTCGAACATCCCGGCCGGCAACGGCAGTGCGGACAGATTGCCGCCGATCGTTGGCACGGGGTGGGCCGGGTCGAATGGGAAGGATGTCGTCTGGTTCTCTTTTTCTTGCGGCAGTGTGGTGCTCAGGGCACCGTCGCCGCGCAGGTGGAAGCGCATGTCCTGGGCGTGTGGGGGAGGCCAGGTTGGTGCCTTGCGCCACTCTCCTCCCTTGGTGATTCTGCCTGGTTCGGCAGGCAGGGGCGCCCCAGCTCCCATCATGAAGTATGTCACGGGTTGTTCATTACCCAACCCAGTGTCGACTCCCTTGAGCCACTGATCCATCCATCGCAGGCGCACAGCTTCAAAGTCGATGCTTCCCTGAGGGCCGAACACGGCGTCGCCGGCCTCCCCAACACCCACGCCGCCATGTGTCCATGGACCCATGAGCACATGCACGGGCGCAGTCTGTTTGCGGGACAGGGCCAGGTAGTTTTCCAGCGTGCCTCTGGTGTAGGTGTCATACCAGCCGCCCACATACAAAGTGGGCACGTCGGCGTGCTGGTCGTAGTAGGGTCTGGGTCCGAAGCCGGGGCGTCGCCAGAAGTCGTCGTAGGTTCCGCGCCTCTGGATGTCGATGGCCCACTGCTCGTAGTTGGGAACGAGTTTCAGCGGTGTCGTCCCCGGTTGGATGGGCCCGGCGCGCAGGTAGTCCCACACATGTTCGGATGCTTCGGTCAGGATGCGTCGGAGGCCGGGGTTGGCGGTGGCTTCGCGGCTGGTTGCCGCCATGGTGAAAGCGTAGACCAGAAACCGTACCTCCAAAGCTCCGTTTTGGCGCATGGAACTGTGGAAGTAGCTCGCTGGTCCGAACTGGACGATCATGGCGGACAGGCCCGGAGGGTCGAACGACGCCAACGCGCTTTGGACTGCGGCACAATAGGAGGCGCCGAGCGTCCCCACCTTGCCGTTGCACCAGGGCTGATTGCTCAGCCACACCACTGTGTCATAGCCATCTTCACCCTCGTCGGCAAAGGAGACGAACTCACCTTCGGAAGCGTATCTGCCGCGAACGTCCTGTGCCACGAAGATGTAGCCACGCTTGGCGTAGTATGTTCCGATGGCTGCCGATCCCCCCTTGTCGTAGGGGGTGCGTATGAGGACTGCTGGCAGCGGGTCCTCAAGTCGATCCACACTTCGCCCAGGGAAGTAGATGTCGGCCCGAGATACAACACCGTCGCGGAACGGGATGACCACGTTCGGAGCAATGAGAACTTCGTGTTCAGACTTGGAGCCCATCATAGCGACAGCCTTTGGATCGAGAACGCTCAAGGAATGGTTTTTCGAACGTGGAAGGGAAGGTAGAGCCGAGTGAGGGCGGATGCAACAAATACCCGCTTCTGACGGAAAGTCTATCGTTTTAGTAGACTTTGCGCAGGGACCACGCTATTTTGGGGAACCTTGTTTCGGTTTCTGCTGTCTTGTATATTTGCAGACTCGCAACGTCTCTTTGGGTTCGCGAGAATCAGAGCAAAATGACCCTTATTTTTGGAGATGAAGAATGTGGGATTACACGGAAAAAGTGATGGATCACTTCCTCCATCCGAGGAACGTGGGTGAGATGCCCGACGCGGATGCGGTCGGAGAGGTGGGCAATATCACATGCGGCGATGCCTTGAAGCTCTTCCTCAAGCTGGACGAGGCGAAGAAAACCATCGTCGATGCCAAATTCCAGACCTTTGGCTGCGCCAGCGCGATCGCCAGCGCTTCGGCGCTCACAGAGCTGGTCATCGGCAAGTCTGTGGTCGAGGTGGAGGCGATCTCCAATGACGATATCGCCGGATTTCTCGGCAGTCTTCCCGAGGAGAAGATGCATTGTTCCGTGATGGGCATGGAGGCGCTGCAGGAGGCGCTGGCGAATCTTCGCGGCGAGAGCGATGGCAAGGCCTCGGACCACGGGCACGCGCATGGACACGAGGACTACGATCCGAACGGGCTTGACCGCATTGTCTGCATCTGCTTCAGTGTCAGCGAACGGCAGATTCGCGAGGTGGTGAGAAACAACGCGCTTGAGACGGTCGACCAGGTGACCAACTACTGCAAGGCCGGCGGCAGCTGCGGCGGATGCAAGGAGCAGATTGACACGATTCTCAAGGATGAACTCGGACGCATGGAGGAAGAGGATGCGGCTTCGACGGAAGAGGGGACAGTCTCCGAGGAAAAGGCGCCGTTGACCAACCTGCAGAAAATGATGCTGATCCAGCAGGTTGTGAACGACGACATTCGCCCGGGACTTCAGGCGGATGGCGGAGACCTCGAACTAGTCGATGTCGACGGGGACCGGGTGGTGGTGAAACTGAAGGGAAGCTGCTCGGGCTGTCCCGGCGCCCAAGTGACGCTCAAGCGGTGGGTGGAAGCCCAGTTGCGCGAGAAGGTCCTCCCGACGATCACGGTCGAGCAAGCCTGACCGGCCGGAGAAGATCCAATGAAAAAGCACGTTATATACGCTGACAACAATGCGACGACGCAGGTTGCCCCCGAGGTCGTCGAAGAGATGATGCCGTACCTCACGGACTTGTACGGCAACGCTTCCAGCATTCACACCTTTGGCGGTCAAGTGAGGCACGCCATCGACACGGGGCGGGAGCGGCTTGCGAATCTTTTGGGTGCGATGCCATGCGAGATTCTGTTCACAAGCTGCGGCACCGAGTCCGACAACGCGGCAATCCTCAGCGCCCTGGAAACAAATGTGAAGCGGCGCAAGATCGTCACCACTCGGGTGGAGCATCCCGCCGTGTTGAGCCTATGCACCGAGATGCAGCAGCGGGGCTATCATGTGGAGTACTGCCCGGTGAACCACCAGGGGCGGCTCTGCGTGGATGCGCTGAGCAAGATGGTGGACGACGAGACTGCGCTTGTGTCGGTCATGTGGGCCAACAACGAGACAGGCAATGTGCATCCCATCGCCCAAATTGCGGAAATGGCGCATCAGCACGGGGCGCTCTTCCACACGGACGCCGTGCAGGCCGTGGGAAAGATCCCCATGAATCTGTCCAAGCTGTCCATCGACTTTCTTTCGCTAAGTGGTCACAAGCTCCATGCACCCAAGGGCGTTGGCGCGCTGTATGTGCGGCGCGGCGTGAAGTTTCACCCCTTCTTGCGTGGCGGGCATCAGGAGCACGGACTGCGCGCTGGAACGGAGAATGTCGCGGGAATCGTGGCGCTGGGCCGCGCAGCGCAGCTCGCTGAGGGCAACATGGCGGAGGAGCGCACGCGCGTGGCCGCAATGCGGGATCGCCTGGAGAGCGGATTGCTGCGGAGTTGCCCAGACGCAAAGCTGAATGGCAGCCCCGACAGCCGCCTGCCCAACACCACGAACATCAGCTTCGAATACATCGAGGGTGAATCCATCCTCCTGCATCTGAACCAGTTCGACATCGCGGCGTCCTCTGGATCCGCATGTACCTCGGGCTCCTTGGAGCCCTCCCACGTGATGCGCGCCATGGGGGTCCCCTACACGGCGGCGCACGGAAGCGTCCGGTTCAGCCTCTCGCGCTACAATACGAACGAGGACATTGACTTCATACTCGAGAAAGTGCCCCCGATCATTCACCTGCTGAGGGACATTTCGCCCTTTGGCAGAGACCAGTAGCTCTCATTTCGGATTTACGATTTTGGATAAAATCCAAAATGTGAGCAATAAGCTTCATGAAGAGGAGAGGAATGTGAGAAAGCTTACGGTGACGATGGTGCTCGGGGCGCTGGTCATGGGTCTGCATGCGGATGACAAGACGCTCTTGACCGAGGAGCAGAAAGTCAGCTATATCATCGGTATGAACATGGCCGAGAGGGTGAAGAACGATGGGATCAAGAGCCTGGATCTTGAGGCGCTCAAACTGGGAATGGAGGACACGCTGACGGGCAAGAAGGCCAAGATCAGCATGGATGAAGCTCGTGAGATCATGGAGCGCTTCCGCAAGAGGTTTGACGAACTCAAGTCCGAAAAGATGAAGGCGAATGTTCGCGCGGGCGAAACGTTCCGGGCGGAATATGCCAAGCAAGCGGAGGCGAAGACCACTCGCAGCGGCCTGATGTATCGTGTCCTGCGAAGCGGCGCTGGAGCGAAGCCTTCGCCCGGGAGCATGCTGGTTGCGCACTACCGGGGCACGCTGATCGACGGCACGGAGTTCGACAACTCCATGAAAAACAATCAAGGCAAGCCGGTGACATTCTCCCTGCGGAACATGATCGCGGGTTGGCAGGAGGCATTGCCCATGATGCCGGTTGGTGCCAAATGGGAACTGGTGATCCCCTACAACCTCGCTTACGGTTCGCGTTCGTTCGAGCCTCTGATTGGGCCTGGCGCCACCCTCGTCTTTGAAGTCGAGCTTCTTGCTGTCAAACCCGCACAGTCGCAGGGACCGCCGAAGTCGGAGCCAGGGCGGTGACGGCGGGGGCAAGCGACGAGCGCATTCATTGCGTCGAACTGCGCACGGCAGGCGAAGACGTACCCATCGTCCAGGAACTCTTGGGAGCCCTGGATCTTTCCTCTTCGTCCTGGCGCAACATGGAAAGTGGCGTTTCTTTTCTCTGGGTGTTTGCGGACGACGAAGCATCGGCTGGCACTCTGTGCAAACGCATTTCCGCCGCCTTGCTGGACTGGGACAGTCTGCTTTCCGGACCCGCGACCGCCTCGACGGCCGCGCTGCGGCACGAGGACTGGGCCGAATGCTGGAAACGGCATTTCCACACCTTCCGCGCCTCCCGGCGGCTCGTGGTGAAACCGAGCTGGGAGGCATACAAACTACAGAGCTCCGAAGACATTGTTCTCGAGCTGGATCCGGGCATGAGCTTTGGCACGGGCTATCATGGCACGACCCGCGCATGTTTGCAGTTCCTGGACGAGCTTGTTGATCAGATCCCTGACGCTTCCTTCCTGGAGGCGGGTTGTGGCTCGGGGATTCTTTCTCTAGCCGCTTCCAAGCTGGGCTGCAAACCCGTGTTCGCCTTCGATCATGATGAGCAAGCAGTGCTTTGCGCCAAGGAGAATCTCGAAGCGGCGAGAGTTGCGGGTGTGAATCTGGCGACGGCGGATGTGGGCGCCTATGCGCCCGGCAGGCGGTTCCGCATTGTGGCCGCCAACATCCTCGCCCATGTGCTCGAAGCCAATGCGGAGGCGATTTTCTCCTTTCTCGAGCGTGACAGCTTCCCTTCCCATCTCATTCTGGCTGGCATCCTCACGGAGCAGTACGGGCAGGTCAAAGACTGCTACGAGCCTCTTGGCCTGCGGGAAATCGACCGCCAGACCATCGACGAATGGACGAGCGGCCTCTACGTGACCGAATAGGAGAGGAGCTGACATGCTGCCCAAAGAACGCGTCATCGCCGCCCTTGAGCATCGCGAGCCAGACCGGATCCCGTGGGGCGAACACTCCATCGACTACAACGTCTACGAGGACATCCTCGGTCGAGAAACGTTGGTGCAAGCCAAGATGCGCCAGACGCAAGCGCTCTGGGATGGCCGCCGCGACGAAGTCGTGGAGCACTCGAAACGTGATCGGGTCGATCTGATCCGGGCTCTCGAGATGGACGTCGCATTCGTGAGCGCCGTTCCGCCAAAAGGCTACCAGCCAACGCCGATGGAGAAGATCGACGAAGAGACGTATCGGGACCAGTCCGGCAACATCTACAAGGTCTCTTCCACCACCCATGATCTAATGCCCTACAAACGGAACACCGAGGGGTGGCGCCCACCGACGCTCGAAGGACTGCAGGAGGCCATCGACCGAGTGGACGAGCAGCCGATCGGAGACCCAAGGGATTCACGCTGGGAGTTTGTGCATCATGTGGTGAAGGAACTCGGCGAAACGCATTTTGTCCTGCTCATGTGCGGCGACCTGGGATGGCCCGGCTTTGGGGCAACGGAGGAGGATCGCTGGGTGAGCCTGCTGCTCGAACCCGAGATCTGCCGAAAACAGGCAGAACTCCGTGGCAGGCAGCTACAGCGCGAAGTGCAGTTGCAGGCCCAGCTTGGAGTGGATGGAATCATGCCCTGCGGCGACCTCGGTAGCAGCACCGGGCTTCTTGCCAGTCCCGAAATCTATCGCGACATGGTCTATCCGTGGCACAAGGCCCACGTCGAAGCGGGCCATGCGCTAGGGCTAAAAGTGCTCAAGCACTGCTGTGGCCATGTCTGGCCGGTGATTGACGAACTGGCGGTCTACGATGCCTACGAAGGCATCCAGGCTAGCGGTGGGATGGACATGAAACGGCTCAAGGAGAGGGTTGGGGGACAGCTCTGCCTATGGGGGGGTATTTGGCATGAACACATCATCGCGGACGGCCCCGAGCAGATTCGCAAGGACGCAGCCTACGCATTCCGCCATGCTGGTCCCGAAGGCGGCTTCATCATGGGCTCCAGCCACTCCCTGGCCGTTGGCGCCAAACGCGAGAACGTTCTGCAGATGAAACAATGCCGGGACGAGTGGGGCGTCTACCCCCTCGACCTCGACCGCTTGGACAGAGGAGGCTC
>JAGLDW010000308.1 GCA_023145395.1 Lentisphaeria bacterium
GCATGTTGAGCGGGCTTTGTCCCGGTGGTGACAGTGCAAACTCCCATTCCCAATCGGCGGCCTTCAGACGCCGCTGCACACCGCAGTACAAGCTCAAGAGCAGCACTCCATGCCTCCAGTACTCCACCACTCCGTCATCCTGTGGGATGACTGTGCATGATTTCCAGAGTTTTTTGGGGGGAAATTCAGGGGGATCACATCGGTCCTAGCAGTATTCTCGCCGCTCTGCACGCGATGTCCATTCGCTCCTGTACGACCTTGTATCCTGCAAGGACCTCTGGTCTATAGACTAGCAGGGCGGAGCCACGTCCCTCGATCGTGATCGTGTTGTGGTGGAACATGGCTAGAAACTCGGGGGAGAGCATGGCCTTGACGGCATCGCGGTCTGGCCCATCCACAAAATTGTTCTTTGTGAAGAGCTCGTCCTTCGGGAAGAATATTCCCTTGTTCTTCTCGATCTTGGTGCGCATCTTCAGAGCCGCGGAGCGGGGTTCCACCAGGAAGTGCGGCAGGTTCAGCGACGGGTGGGTGACCATGACATACGTCTGCGTCTCCGGAGGACCTCCCTCTTCGACCTCAATGTCATCATTTTCGAAGACCGCAACCTCAAATCCGTCCACCGTTGCTCTCAGGCAGCGCGTGCAGACGTTCAGTTCGGGGAAGTCGTCGGGATCGACATGGAGGGCGTGGGGAGAAACCGGCTGAAGCCCACAGTTTTTGACCAGTCGGGCGTAGATGGACGAACGGCGGGCCCGTCGCAGTTTCCACACCAGGTGAATCCCAACCACAAGACATGCGAGCAGAAGAGTGTAAGGAAAGTTGATCATTCTGATGATTCGGAAATCAGGATTCCGCAAGTCGGATTCCAAGAACCGGAGCCCTGTCCCGACCCCTTCCCCCCCTCCATTCTGAATCCTGAATCCTGTATCCTGCCTTCTGTCCCCGTCACTTCTTCTCAAGACTGCGATAGTAGTCGCTGACGATGTCGCGATATTCTTCCGAGATTTTGCTGATATCCACATCGTCGGTGACCGCCCCACCCGCCTTGGAGACGGTGATCACCGGCATGGGGAGGACTACGCCGCTGTTCAGCTCCACCTGCGTGTCCTCCAATCGGCGGAGCACGCGTCGATGCAGCGAGCCGAAGCTCTTCATCCGCTTCTGGGCTGTCTCCACGCCTCGCAGCTCTCGAGCCGCGTTGCCCAGACTTCCTGTTCCGAGGTAGAGCAGGCGGGCTGTAGCGTAGATCGCCTCGGTCTCCTGGCGAAGTTTCATCGGGGCGTTTCCGTGGTCCGCCGTGTGCAGGTCCCGACGCGCAGATTTTCCGAACATGCCGATGGTCTCGGACTCGCCGCCGAGTTTTCCTCCGCCTGTGGAGCGTGCGTCCATGGTGGAGTTTTCGTCTTCCGTGACCATGCCCTTCTGGAAGGGATCCTGCGTGCGCCGGGCATGCGTCTTGCGTCCCTCCAATCCCTTCACGTGGTTCTCAACCAGTTCGCCGTTGGACTGCCCTTCGCGGCCTGCGCCGCTACGGCCGGTCATCTCGTTGTCGTTGGGGCGCGTGTTTCCGGATTTTCCCTTGGCGGAGAAGCAGGGCATGGGTCCGTCCATCACCCCCCAGCCCATCTCCATGTCGGCGATGATGTTGTTTCCAGTGGTGTCCTGGCTTTGCGCATCGACGTCGCTGGCCTGGTCCAGCAGTTCGCCGACAATGTCCTCAAGCTCGTCGGGGAGTGGCACGAGGGGAATGTCGGGGAACTCATCCGTGTCGAAGGACTCCATGTTCCAGACAATGTTGTCGGGAATGTCCGGCAACCACATCTCCACGTCCTCGACCCGCTCCTTTGTCTTGCGGATCAGGTCGAGAAGAGCATCCTCCTTTTGCACTGCGATTTCCTTGGCGGGGGCATTTTCGCTCTCCATCGCCTGCTCCACGTCTTCGAAGATTTCGCGCATCTTCGAGTTCAGCTCGCCGCACACGGGCAGCTCGGGGAATTGATAGAGATCGTTGGCCAGTTCCTCGACCAGCTTGGCCATGTCCTTCTGCTCCTCGTCCATCTCGCGCAACTTCTCCCGCTCCTCCTCGCTGAGCGCGCCCCGAGAGGTCAGATCGCGAGTCACCTCGGCGATTTTTGCCTGCTTGGCGAGGAGTTTTTCCAAGGTGTCCTTGGTTTTCTTGAGCACTTCGCTTGCTTCTTTGACCACGCGTTGGGCATTCTTCATGCGCCACTGATTGAGGATGTTCAGCGCCTGCATGAGTGCCTTCAGAGCCTCTTCCTCGCTCTGGATTCCGGCCGCCATGTCACCTTCCTCCAGCGCTTCAGCGGCGTTGAGCAACTTCTCGTAGGTCTCCGCCTCGTTCAATGTGTCGTGGACCTTGCGGAGCTGTTTGGCAAAATCATCGTCCACACGCTCCTCGATCATGATCAGGCATTTGTCCGTGAACACGACCAGATCGTTGGCGATGCCGTCCTCCACTTCCGCCAGCGCCTGTAGAATGCTCTGCTGCGCGTCTTTTTGCTGCGCCAGTTTGGAGTCCTTCAGATTGTCACGCTGGGAGGCCACCAGTTTCTGAAGCGCCGCGAACAAGTCTGTCTTCTCCTGGTGCTGCTGCTCGTTGTTCATGCCCATCGGGATCCCTGTCAGCGTGGCGAGGATTCTCGTTTCCAACCGCACACAACGGGCCAGGCCGGCTGGAAGCGTCTTCTTTGTCAGGCGGTGACACTCCTCAAAGGCCTCCAACACCTCGGTCATCTCGTGGTTGATCAAGCCGGAGAGGACCGTCGCGAACTCTCCAAGCGCCGCGCGGTTCCCAAGCAGTCCGCCAGTCGTGTCCCGGACGCTCTTCTGCACAGTCTGGACAGCCTGCACACGGGGCATGGAGATCTCCTTGCCGAGCAGCGCCTGGTCCGCCAGGGGACGGGTGTTGCGCAGGTTTTCCCGCTGCATCTTGATCAGCGCTAGGATGCTGTCCTTGGTCTGATTCACCCCCTTCTTGCGGGCGGCCTTCTCTTCTTCGGGAACGGGGATGGTGAGCTGGACGACCGGCGAGTATCCTCGGCGCCGCTCGGCCTCGAGCCCATTGTCCTCCGCCCACAGCCGGAAACGCAGCGTATCGCCCGAGCGGACGCCAAACGAGGGGATGTCAACGAGGAAACGGCCGGCGAACACCTTCTTCTTTCCCGGCACTCTGGTGTAGCTTACGGGTTCGTACTCATCCTCTCCCACGGCTCGTTGCAGACCAACGCTGAGCACTCCATAGTCGTCTTCCACGCGGAAGGTGATAGGCACTTGGGCATCGCGCGCGACCATCATGCGCTGCCTGGTGTCCACGAGGACAAGCGAGGGCTTCCGGTCGGGAAGCGCGGCGAAGGGCAGCGTGGTCATGGCCTCGAGTCCATTCATGCCGGTGAGTTTGACGCGAACAGCGCCGCCGTCGCGAATGCGGAACTTGGCGCCGAACTTGGTCTCGCCCGCCAATCCCTTCTCGGCGAGCAGGCGTTCGTCCTGTAGGATCGCTATCATGCTGAGTTCGCAGCTGGCATGACCTCCGAGCATGATGTCCGAACCCACAGGGATGCCAAGATCCTCAGACTCCGTGTCGAGCCAGTAGGAGTCCCCCCCGACATGCTTTGGGGGTTTGATCTTCGCTTTCCAATTCTCCAAGCCGGGTGGGTTGGTGACGGCGACTGTGTACCAGCGCGATTTGGTGTCGCCGGCGACGACACGGTACTTGGATTCGTGGAAGACCGCCTTGAGATGCGCGGTCTGGTGAGCGAGGTCGGACGAAGACTTCCCTTTTTCACCAGCGGATCCGAAGGCGATCTCCTCGACCTTCCCCTTGCCGCGATCCCAGACCACCAAGGCTTTTTCCGGGAGTGTGCCTCCAAACTCGGCGACGATGTCAAGAGGGTGTCCGCGCAGGACTTTCGTGTCGCCGGGCGTCACACTGGCGATATGCGTAAGCGTGTAGGGCTTGATGCCGGCCATGGGAAAGAGCATGCGGCCGACCGAGTGGGCGGTTCCACGCGGTGCGCAGATTGTCATGACGAGGGCGACCAGAGCTGATCCTCCCAACGCCCATAGACACCATTTAAGCGATCGGCGGGAGTAGAGTTGTTCGCTTTGGACATGATCAAGATCCGCGTCCACCTCCCCAAGCAGTGCATCGACAAAGGTGCCGGAGTCCGGCACGCCATTCGCAAGCTGCACGGCATTGATCAGGTGGTTGTCGAGATTGGGGTTGGTCTTCTCGACCAGAACGGCCATCGACTCGTCACTGACTTTCTCCTTGAATGTCTTGCCCACAAAGTACACGCCTGCGCTGATCAAGCCCACGAGCACGAGCCACACCAGCCAACACCAGATGCCGGAGTAGCGCAGTGCAAGGTCCGAGAGAGCAGCCAGAATCAATGCTGAAAAGACGACGCTGAACGTCGCAAGCACCAGCAAGGAGCCACGTCCACGCGTATACCCTTGGCGTAGACGGCCAAGATGGAGAAAAAGAGATTCCTGCCTGCTCATGGCATGGCTCCCGGACTTGTGCCTGATAGTGGCAACGTTCTCTGCCGCAGTTCTGTCGGTGACAGTTACAGTAGTGTGCCCAGTGCCGCTGCGCTAGCGCGTGCTAGTGCTCGCGCGCGTGAGACGCATAAACCAGATGTCTCCAGAAAGAAAAAGACAGGAAACAAGGGGCTTGACGGAACCGGAGTCGTCCGCTATCGTCTTAGCTATGTGCAGGGGCATGGTGCCCCGGAAGAGATTCGGGGTCTGCAATTGCCCCGTTCAACCATCGAAACAGGAGAGCGACGACATGGCGACAACAGACAATCTACAGGCTGCATTCGCAGGCGAGAGCCAGGCCAACCGGAAATATCTCGCCTTTGCGAAGAAGGCGGATCAGGACGGGCTGCCCCAAGTGGCGAAGCTTTTCCGCGCTGCGGCCGAGGCTGAGACGATCCACGCGCATGCACACCTCCGCGTTCTGGGCGGAGTCAAGGGCACGGCGGAGAACCTCGAGGAGGCCATCGCCGGCGAGGGCTTCGAGTTCCAGGAGATGTACCCCGGATTCCTGGCAGAAGCCCAGGCCGAAGGCAACAAGGCGGCCGAGACCTCCTTCAAGAACGCCCTCGTGGTGGAAGAGGTCCATCACGGTCTCTACACCGCCGCTCTCGGAGCGGTGAAGGGGGGCAAGGATTTGCCTGCGACCACAATCCACGTCTGCCCTGTCTGCGGCAACACGGTTGAGGGTGGCGCCCCCGACAAGTGCCCTGTCTGCGGTGTGCCCGGCGCGAAGTTTGCGGAAATCGCCTAGCACTAACAGATCTCGAAAAAGAAAACGCCGGAACGCTTCATCGCGCTCTGGCGTTTTTCTTTGTATTCTCCCCTGTGGACTACTCAAAGCTAGCCCCAATGCCACCCACGTTTGCCAGCAACGCTTTCCCTTCTTCCAGCATCTCTTTTCCGGCAAGTTGTCCGGGCCGGTGCATGATGGTTGGATTGGTTTCGTAGCTGTCCGCTTCATAGGACTCCGCATCGGGGATGTAACCTGAGGGTCGGCACGGAAATAACTTACCATTTTGGCGGGAGTGCCGCGTGGGCAGTCGCAAGACGCGAGGAAGGCGCAGACCCGTAGGTCTGTAA
>JAGLDW010000309.1 GCA_023145395.1 Lentisphaeria bacterium
GCAGGCACTACTTACCGTAGGATTCTGGCGGGGGTAGGTAGGGATGTGTTTTCTTGTGTCCACATTCGGGGCATTTGGGAGGGGGCACAATGTCGTCCACTGTCTTGATCTTTCGATCGTCCACCTCGTGCACAAACGTTTTTCCGCATTTCTCGCACTTGTAGGAAAAGCCCATGCGCCCGCGACATTTCTGGCAACACTCACGGTTGATATTCTGCACTTGCTGTGTTTTCTCTAGGCCACAGCTTAGACAAACAATGTGAGTGAGTTTTCCCTGCCGGACGTCTTCGGTCTGGGCATTCTTTCCCTCCTTGTACTGCGTCCCATACATGCCTAGGATGCAGAGCGCAAGGACGACGCCGAGAATGACGATGCCGCGAATCACGCCGCTGGTGCCCTGGTCACGCGGATTGACAACGGCCTCACCTGAAATGCTTGTGATCGTGACCCCGCCAACACTGTCTAGAGCAGCCGAGCCCGACGTGCTCTCCTCATCCTCCGGAACATCACCGGAGAGTTTTCCGTAGCGCCAGTCGCAGATGCGCTGGAAGAGCAGCGAATCCTCCACCGAGTCGAAGAATTCCTGGATGGAGTTGCTCTCGTAGAACCATCTTCGCCGAAACGAGTCCGAGATCATGTGGCTGCTCTGCGTGGAGGCCATCCCAGTCCGGGTGCGAATGTTCAGCGAGCGCAGTCGCGTTTCATGCTTCGTCTCCGGCGTTTCCTGTTCTATCGCTTGTTGCTCTTCCTCCTGCTGTTGTTTCCACACCGCCGCATCCACCTGTTGGACTATGGTGTGAAGGCCAAGGAGCGTGGCTGATTCCCGCACGGCGTATTGCGGGGAGGCGGAAGGGGGGAGGGGGTGAATGCCCTGCATTCCCCAACTGTCCGCGTCCTCGTCCCACACCATGATGGGAGGTGTCCCCACCCCTGGGACTTTGCGGATCAGGTGACACGTGTCAGCCGTGGAGATAGGAGCGGATTCGAAGAAGAGCAGAATGAGCTGGGCGGGCCCTTCGCGCAATCGACTGACGATCTCTCCGGGTGTGGCGCAGTAGACAATGCTGCACCCGGAAGACCCAAGCTCTTCGCGCATGCGGTCATGCACGTGGAGCATGGCCTCGCTGTCGCCACCAATCAGAATTCTTGGCATCACGTATTCCAATCAGTATCAGGATTCAGTGTGGAATGAACAAGCCGTATAATACATGAAGGTAGGGGTGCGGGCAAGCAAAGGGAACACCGGCCGAAGCTTCTCTTGCTAGACCCTCCATGAAAAGGCCGGGCGAGGGAAAGTGACCAGTAATCGGTGATCAGTGACTGGTGGAGAATATCCCAAATCCCCTGGGTTGACTTCAAATAACACCGATAACGGATGACCGATCACCTGCCGCTGGTCGCGAAAACCTTTTCGCGGAGGGTCTTGCTAGGTAGTGCTTGCCCGGAAACTCAGCTTTTCGCGTTGGCTTTGCCATGGTTCGCAGGCAAAGTATATTCATGGACTGGAGTTCCTCTGGTTTGCCTAGACGAGGTTGGAAGTGCCTGCGAACAATCCCCCAGAACAACTTGCCATACGTTTCGAGATCGACGATCGTTTCGCGTCGTCGTTGCGAGATGGGCGATTTGTGGTCGTCGTCGAACAGAATTCTCCATCGCTGGAGCAGCCGTTCGACAGCGCGGCGGCGCTCTGCGTGGCTATCGCCAAGCGGGTGCGCACCAGCGAAGAGGTCGTTGCCATCTGCGTGACCGACCGCCTGTCCACCGAGCATTGCCATGATCCTGTGGACACGGCCATCGCGTTGCTGGAAGCCGCCGGCAAGCCGATCATCCTGGGAATCTCAGGCAAGGGAAGCTCACCGGAACGTGTGCGCGAGATCCTCGCCCGATCCCGGTCCTGCGGCATCCGGGACTTCATCGCCGTCACGGGCGATCGGTCGGATGACCATCCACTGCCGGACGGAGGTGGGCGTGTGGGCTTCTACGAGAAGGGGTATCTGGATGCACTTGACGCCTTGCGGCTGGCTGTGGACGCGGACGAGAACGCCCACCTCGGCGCAGTGGTCAACCCGTTCAAGTACACCGTCTCCGATCAATTCCTCCAATACTACAAAATGGCACGGAAAATTTCCACGGGCGCGGATTTCATTGTTTCCCAGGCTGGCTGGGACATGAAGAAGTTGCAGGAGTTGCAGTGGTTTCTGCAAATGCGCGAAATCGGCAATGCTGTGCTGGCCAGAGTGCAGCTGCTGTCCACGGACGAAGTGGCTGAAATCCCCGAGTGTCTTCCCCCGGGCGTGTACATGCCCGTCCCCTTGGCTGGCGCCTTCCAGCGCGCCGCGCGTGAAAGTGCGGCAAAGTGCCATCGCATGCAGATTCACCGACTCGCCATGCAGATGGTGGGGTGTCGGCTGCTGGGTTTCTCCGGCGTCCAAGTGGCGGGAATCCGTGATGTGGCCTCCCTGGATGACTTGCTGAGCGCGTTCCGTGAATGCCGCAGCCAATACGATGACTATGCCCACTGGGTCGAGGGCTGGAACGAGCTTGATGGTGGGATGAGTTTCTCCCCCTCTCCCACGGCGTTCTACACATTCCAGAACCTGCTCGATCCCAGTGTGCCTGTGTACGATCCGGAACTCAGCGTGATGACCAAAGCCTCGCTTCCCCTGCCGACGGGGATGGATCGAGTGAAAGCGCGCGTGCTGTCGTGGCTGCTTTCGGAAGAGACCCCCGCGCATATCGTCAAAGCGGCGCAAGTGCTGTTGAGACGGAATGATGTCAAGGATCCTC
>JAGLDW010000031.1 GCA_023145395.1 Lentisphaeria bacterium
ATTTCCGGATCTCATGGTGGCTATAAATTATCATATCTTACGTCATTGGCTATTGATATCCGAAAACCTCTAAGCAGCAAAGAGTGAAGATCTTTTCGTACGGACACTCCTAAGGAAACAGACACGATGACAGCGACATCAGGCGGCATCCTCCGCACACTCGGCAAGACGGACATCCAGGTTTCCACCGTGGCGATGGGCTGCTGGGCCATTATCGGGGATGCCACGTGGGGCGCCCAGAAGGAAAGCGACGCCATCGCCGCGATCCACGCCGCTCTCGACTGTGGGGTCAACTTCCTCGACACTGCCGAAGGGTATGGCGCTGGCTACTCCGAGCAGATCATCGCCAAGGCGCTCAAGGGCAGGCGGAGCCAGGTCGTGATCGGCAGCAAGGTCAGTCCAAGCCATGCGGGGGACCGCAAGAGCCTTGTTGCCGCGTGCGACGCCAGTCTTGCCAGCCTCGCCACGGACTACATCGACGTCTACCACCTGCACTGGCCCAACCGAGACACCCCCATCCATGAGATTCTGGAAGGGTTTGACGCTCTCAAGCAGGCCGGAAAAATCCGTTGTTTCGCGGTCTCGAACTTTGGAAAGACGGATCTGCCTGAACTGCTGCGGAACGGCCACTGCGAAGTCAACCAGCTTCCCTACAACCTGCTCTGGCGTGTGATTGAGAAAGACATCGTGCCCATTTGCCTGGAGAACGACATCTCGATCACCTGCTACAGTCCGATTGCCCAAGGCCTGCTCGCGGGCAAGTTCGCCAGCGCGGACGAGGTTCCGGATGGTCGTGCCCGCACGCGCCACTTTTCCCAAACACGTTCCCAAGTGCGGCACGACGAACCGGGACAGGAGGCGCTCACGTTTGCCACTCTCGAGAAAATTGCGGAGATCGCACGGGAAATTGGCCGCCCAATGGTCGAGGTTTCTCTCGCCTGGCTCATTCAGCAGCCTGGCGTGGCCTCGGTCCTCGTCGGCGCGCGCAATGCCGAGCAGATGACTCGCAACGCCGCCGCCATGCGTCTCGCCCTCGAACCCGAAGTGGTCGCACGACTTGGCACCGCCTCGGACGAACTCAAAATGGCCTTCGACACCAATCCCGACATGTGGCAGTCCACCAGCCGTTATCGGTAGCACAAACACGACCCGAATGGTCCACAATTCAGCATGCGTTCCGCCTATCACAACCTGCCGCCCGAACTGGCCGCCCAGCTGGCCTCGGCGGACGCGCGTGTGGAAAAGGTGGCTGCGGTGTCCGCGTTCCTTGGCGTCCTGCTGGCTGTCAGCGCCGCATTTCTCCCGTTCGCCACCCTGGATCGTCTGCTGGACAGCGGCCTCTATGCCCGCTGGTTTTTCTTTGGCCTTGGAGGGGGGGGCATCTTGCTTGTGCTCGGTGCGGCGGCGCTGACTCTATGGAGACGCTGCACGCACCCCTTCCACACCGTGCAGCTGATCGAGAAGCACTACGGACAGCTCGGAGACAGTCTCCAGGGAGCGGTGGAGCTTTGCATCGACCCCGAGCGGGCCGGAACCGTCTCCGCCGAACTTTGCCAGGCTGCCGTCAATCAGGTGGCTGAACAAGTTCAGCCCCTCGATTTCAAGCGGGCGGTCGCCACCAGCACGCTCGTGCGCATGGCTTGGGTGACTGCATGCCTTGCGGCAGTTCTCTCCGTGATCGCGTTCGTTCAGCCGAAGCTTGCCTTCAATGCGCTGGCTCGGTGGAGCACACCCTGGAAGTCGATTCCCCGCTTCACCTTTGTGCAGCTCGAGGCCACCCCCTCGCACTTGTACGTGCTGCGCGGCGAAATCACTCCGTTTGCAGTCAGCATCTCGCCTGCCAGCCAGATCGTCCCAGCCACCATCCGGTATCGCCTTGACGACGGCGTGCGCCACCGGGAGCCCTTGCGCGAGCGCGAGGCCCTTCTCCAGATTCCCGCCAGCAGCGAGCCTGGCACGCTCCGGATTCGAGCGGGTGACAGAAATTCCTCCGTGCGCATTCTTCCCGTGCCGCGCCCCACGCTCACCGCCCTCTCCGCCCGCGTCCGTGCGCCAGACTATCTCGGCGGGGCGCAGAAACGAATCGATTGCCTCACGCAGAGTCTCAACGTGGTCGAAGGAGCGCGTGTGGCTCTATCGGGAAAAGTCCTGAATCCCCTTGCCAGCGCCTGGCTCACCACAGGCAACACCCAAACCGAACTGCACACCGAGGGCACATCCTTCTCGGCCCCCGAGTTCGCCACGGATGACCTGCGCAACGCCGAGTTCAACTGGCGCGATATCCACGGGTTCTCCCCCGCAGGCGCCTACGCTCCCGCGTTCACCGTGCTACCGGACGCCCCACCCACTGTGTCCCTGCCCGCGCTCTCCCGCGCCAGCGCCGTTCTGGAAGAGGAGGCGCTCGATCTGACCATCCTGGGCCGTGACGATTTCGGCGTCCGTCAGATCACGGTCAAATGGGCGGTGCAGGGTCCCGACGACGACGAACCAAAGCCCACTGGCGAACGGATTCTCGAGACGCGCGAGCAGAGCGGAGCCACAGAGACCAACAACGCCTTCGTCTTCTCCGCGACCCGCCTCGGGATCGCTCCCGGAAGCCGAGTGTTCCTCCACGCCGAAGCGCACGACTTCAAGCCCGGGCGCGAGGCAGTTTCCTCCGAGACCCATCTCATCTTTGTTCTCACTCGCGAACAGCACGTTCGGTTGCTCATGCGTGAACTGGACAGGCTCAGATCCGAAATGGAAGACGCGGTGATGGCGGAACGGCTGCGCCTGGAAACCAATCGTGAGATACAGCGTCTGGACGACGTGGCGCTCGACCGGGACAGCACCGACGCCAAGATCTCCGAACAGGCCGAGGAGGAACACAAGGGGAGCGACGATCTCAAGCGGCTCGCTGAAAAGGGAGCCTCTCTGCTTGCCCAAGCGCTGCGGAATGCGCAGTTCCCCGAAGAGGAACTCGCCAAGTGGGCCGAAATGCTGGACGCGGTGCGCCAAGCTGCGGAAACCGACTTGGCGGAAGCTGCGGCAGCGCTCGACAAGGCGATCCAGAGCAAGGGGGAGCAACGGCGCGGGGAGGTGGAACAGGCCATTGCCGCTCAGAAAAAAGCACTGAAAATGATGGGTGCTCTCAGCGGCGAAATGGGGGAGGCGCTGGCCCAACTTTCCGTCCAGACTCTAGCCGATCGTTTTGAGGCCGTGGCCCAGACCGAAAAGGATTTGGCCAACACGCTAGGGCACCTCTTTGGGAAGACCGCCGGCACCCGAATGGACGAACTGCCAAAACCTCTTCGCCAAGCCATTGAACGAAGCGCAGACATGCAACAGCACCAGGCAGCGCTCGCGGCGCGCTTCCCTCCCGATCTCGCGCAATGCGCCCTGGCCACGGACAAGGAGATCTACGAACAGGTCGCGGAGTTGATGGAGAAGAAGAACGCCGTCGCCAGTCTGCAAGCCGTGTCAGACGCCATCGTGGAAAACCGCTTGGCCACAGCTTGCGAGCAACTGCATCTCTGGTCCGACACCTTCGAACGTTGGGCGAAGATGCTGCGAGGCGATGACGACGGCGGGGGAGAAGGCGCGGGGCAGGGCGGTGGGGGTGGCGAAATGCCAGCCGAAATGATGGAGTTCCTGATCGCGCTCCTGCGTGTCGCCGAGGGGGAGCAGGCGCTGAGACTCGACACCGGCGCCCTGGATCTCGAGAAGGAGCAGAAGGACTATGCGCGAAAGGCGGAGGCGTTGACCGAGCGGCAGAGAAAACTCTCCGGGGACTTGACCAAACTCAAGGATATTCTCAAGCGGGATCGAGTGGCCCGGTTCGTCGATCGCGTCGCGGATCTGATGGATGTCGTATCGGCCCATCTGTCCAAACCCGACACGGGGGAGCGAGCCCAGAGCGCGGAGACTGCGGTTGTGGAGCTTCTCATGACCGCATTCCAGAAGAGCAATTCGAAGAGCAGCGCGGGAGGGCAGACCTCGGCCTCGCTCTCGATGATGGCGCAGAAAATGATGCTCGGCATGTCCGCAGGCGCCCAGGCTGGCGACGGTTCCGGTGCGGGTGGCGGAACGGGAAGTGCGGACGGAGGCGCCGCCGGCAGAAGCTCAGACGACGGTCTGGGCAAACGCTCGCGATGGGGACACGCCGCCGACCCGAGCACCTTCCCGGCGGAATATCGCGACCTGCTCCAAATCTACTTCAAGCGAGCTGAGGCGGAACGCGCCGACCGGCCGGCGGGAGGAAATCGATGAAGAGGTGGCGTTCTTTCCTACGCTTTGTTGTGTTGACCGCCCTGCTCGCAGCGTCGAGCGCCGTGGCGCAGGATCTCTTCGGCGTCCTTGGCGATCCCGTGGCGGCGCAGGTGGAGACGGTCTACTCAAAGGGACTCAAGCACCTGCTTTCGACACAGCAGAAAAATGGTGCCTGGAAGGATGGCTACGGACGGCAGCCAGGTGTCATCGGCCTCGCCATTCTCGCCATGCTGGCCCACGGTGAAGACCCGGACTTCGGACCGTGCTCCGAAGCAATCCGCAAGGGCGTTGAAGCGATTCTCGACCAGGCAAAGCCCACCGGCTACCTGGGTGACAGCATGTACAACCATGGCTTTGCCACCCTTGCCCTGGCGGAAGTGTACGGCATGGTGGATGACGATCGCGTTGGACCCGCGCTGCAGAAGGCCGTGGATCTGATCCTCAACTCCCAGAAACGAAACCCCTACGGAGCCTGGCGCTACCGCCCGGAAAGCAAGGACGCGGACACCACCGTCAGCGGCGCCTGCATGGTGGCGCTCTTCGCAGCGCGCAACGCCGGGGTCGCGATCCCCCAGGAAGCCATCGACCGCGGCTTGCAGTACTTTCGCAGCTGCGCCACAACCGGAGGCGGTTTCGGCTACAACTCCCCGAGTAGCCCAAACGGGCCCCGATCGGCCATTGGCGCCCTCGTCTTCGCATTGGCCGGACACCAGGAGGACGACGCCTGCAAAAACAGCGTCAATTTCCTCAAGGCGCGCCTCGGCCAGACCGAACGCTCCTACTACCACTACTACCTCTACTACATGGCCCAGGCCATGTTCCACAACGATATGAAGGCTTGGAGAAAGTGGGACAGTGTCAACCTGAAACGCCTAGCTTCGAGCCAGCAGGGGGACGGCTCCTGGAAGGGCAGTCACGGAAACACCTTCTGCACCTCCGCGGCACTTCTCTCCCTCGCGCTGAACTACCGTTTCCTTCCCATCTATGAGCGCTGACAGGCACGCTGAGCACTGCGTTGTGCAACGGAGTCTGAAGGTCAACCTATTGAAAATGGGAGTTTGCACTTTCGGCGCCATCCCGAAAATATGCAACTTGTTGATCTCCAATGATCCACTCCTCCAGCACTCCAGTGGTTGAACGGCGTGCCTGCGGCACCATAGTATGAGGTCCCGCCGAGCGGAGAGGTCCGCTGTCCTTCCATGAACAGAGGAGTCTGGGTCAATGGCTATCAATGCAATTGTGGTGTTCGTCTATCTCCTGGCGATGGTCGCCCTAGGCGTCTATCTCAGCCGCTACGTGAAGAGCGAGGAAGACTACTTTCTCGCCGGGCGGTCTCTGAACAAGTGGATCATCGCGGGCTCGATCATGAGCACCAACGTGGCGGCCATCTACCTGGTCGGCCCGGCGGGCGCCGCATATGGCGGAGGTGGTGTCTCCACGCTGCTGATCGCGTGGACGGGAAACATGATCGCCGCGATGAGTGCGCTGTTCTTTGTTCCCCACCTGCGCAGCATGCGCATCACCACCGTCTCCGAGTACCTCGAGGACCGCTATGGCGTCGCTCTGCGCTTGCTTCCCGCAGGCCTCTGGATGCTCTACTACGCGCTGTTCGCCGGCGTGGGCATGTGCACGCTCTCCACTGTGCTGAGCCCCATTCTCGGTGTGCCAGTCGAGAGTCTGATCATCTTCGTGGGCGGCGGCGTGCTGCTCTACTGCTGCTGCTCCGGACTGATTGGCGCGGCCTACTCCTCGGTCATCCAGGCGTTCATCATGATTCTCGGGGGCCTCATCCTGCTGCCCCTGGCACTCAAGCAGGTCGGGGGACTCCAGTGCCTGTACGAAACCCTCTCGGCCCAGGGCGGAGAGAGCTTTTTCGTGTTCTGGAAAGGTGGTGACGCGGGGGTTTGGCCCACGTGGAAAGACGTGTTCATGTTCGTCATGCTCGGTCTGCCCTACTGGTGCACGAGCCAGTACATGGTGCAGCGCTCCTTCGCTGGCAAGAGCGTGCGCGAATCCTCGCGCGGCGTCATCCTCGCGGCGTTGATGACTGGTCCGCTGACGCTTTCCTTCATCATCCCCGGCATCTGCGGCGTCGTCCTCTACGGCGGAGTGGTGGCTGGAGACGACGCGCTTCCCAGCCTGCTCAACGACTTTCTCCCCCTGGGTCTTGGCGGACTCATCCTCGCGGCGCTCGTCGCGGCCTCCAACTCCACCGCCAGCGCGCTGCTGAGTTCCCTGTCCACCCTCGCGCAGCACGACTACTACCGCCGTTTCATCCCTGGCAAGAACGCCAAGCACTACATGTGGGTGGCGCGCGTGGCCACGCTCATCGGCGGAGTGATCGGCATCGCCTTCGCCTTTGTCGCGCGTGAGTACGGCATCATCCAGACCGCCTACAACCTCATGGGCTTCTTCGAACCGCCCATCTTCGTCATCGTGGCTGGTGCGTTGTTCTGGAAACGCGCGAACTCCTGGGGTGCGATCTCGGCGGCCGTCGTCGGCATCGCCTTCAACTTCCTTTCTCGCTTTGTTTTTGGCATGGATGCCGCCACCCAGACCATCCTCTGCTTCCCCGTGTCCACCGCCGCGCTCATGGTCGGAACCTACGTCAGTCGCGCCGCCGGAGCGAAATCCGCCGCGGAGGAGGGGCAGACCATGTTCTCCGGCATGAGCATGTCCAATCTGAAATTCAGCGTCTCGGGCTGGTTTGGCGTGATCTGGGCGGTCGGCTCGCTCTGGGCCTTCATCATCTGCTCCTTCTGCGAGTCCGCGCTGCCCAAACCCGCCAACATGTTCATCTACCTCTTTCTGATGATGAGCTTCGTGCTGGGATGCTACTTCGCGGTTCCCGCCTTCGTCCCCGAGACGGATGAAGACAAGGCCGAGGACAAGGAAGGCATCGCCACTTCGCTCACGCATCGGATCATCGGCTCGGGATGGACCTGGTTCGCGGTCTATCTCATCTCCTTCGCACTGATGTTCGGCCTCTATGGCGCCGTCAAGCCCGACCCCACACGCGCCTACAAGAGCATGGACCGCGCTGAGGTGGCGGGCATAGCAAAAGCTCTGGATGGCTACCGGAAAATCAATGCCGCCTTCCCAACGGCCAACGTGATTGCCGAACTGCAGAGAAAGCAACCAAGCGGCTTCGGCAAGGGCAAGCCCTATCTGCGCGCCCCCCTCGACGGCATCGACGCCCGCGGCAACGCCATCAACGTGCAGGTCAGCTCCGATGGACAGGCTTATTCGGTGAGCGCCCGCGGCGCCGACGGGAAAGCCGGAACCGACGACGACATCACATCTCCGTAGAGGAAACAGCGCACCATGCCCCCTCACCTCTCCCTTCGCTCTTTTCTCTCCGCGCTGCTATTCGTTGGTGGGGCTCTAACCCGTAGCGACGCCCCTGCGCTGGCCAGCATTTCCTCCGATGCCTGGCGGGCTGCTGACGACGCGAAAAGAACGGCGGCATGGCATGCGGACAATGGCTCAAGAATGAAGCGCGGACGCCTCCGGGTCGAGGACGGTGCCACCGGTGTCGCCCGGCGCCTCCTTCTCCTGGACATGGACCGCACCCCCTTTCTCACCGTCGAAATCGACCACTCCGGAAACGTCGTTCACGACTTCTACGTTCGACGGCTGGACACGGGTGAGGCGGTACTCCTGGAGGCAAAGACAACGGACGGAGGCAAGCGCGAGTTCTCCCTCGGTGCGCGGACTGACTGGACGGGGATCGTCAAAGCCGAACTTGTCGCCGCCGTCACCGGCGCCGGGAAACTGTCTCTCGGAACGCCCGAACTCGCCCTCGCAGACCGCGCCTCGGATTTGCGGAGTCCGCAAAGCGTCTGGCGTCATGTCGAGCGCTCAGGCAAAAGCAACCGCTTCTACGGCTGTCGTCTGACCGCCCTCGGGACACCGGGGCCCTTGCAGTCGGTCCGCTTTGGCATCCCCTTTCCAAAGGGTGCCATCCATCGTCCCGAACGACTCTGGCTGCGCACGGAGCGCGATGTGGTCGCACCTCTTCAAACCCAACCCCTGGCCGTCTGGCCGGATGGCAGCGTCCGTTGGCTGCTCATCGACACGGTCTGCGCCATCGCCGGTTCGGGCAAGGCGGGCCTCCTGCTTTCGGATGAGGGCGAACGCGTCGAGGCGCCACCCATCGCCAGACCCGATGGAGACGCCATCGTGTTGAGCAACCGGCATTTCTCGCTCCGCGTGCCACAAAACGGGTTTGGTCCCATCCAGGACCTTCCCGGCGGACTCACGGGCGATTGGGACTTTGTCGTGGTCGCGGACGGCACCACCTACGCAGCCTCCAACGGCACCTGCCAAGCGACCATCGAGTACAACGGACCCGTCCGCGGCGTAGTTGTGCTCCGAGGCACGCTCTCCGATGGCTCGCAGGCAGACTGGCGCTACGAACTCCGCATCACGGTGTGCACGGAACTGGACCAGGTCCACCTCGAACCGACATTCTCCTTCGTGGGCGAGACTGCGGAGGCACAGCTCGCGGAGGCAACACTCCATTTCGAGGCACGGAACGCTCCTGGAGTGGTGGCTGTTGGCTTGGATCGAGTGCGCAAACTCATCCGCCCCGCAGGCCAGGAACTGCTGCTCATGCAACCCACTTTCAAGAAATGCGGGCTGCTGCTCGGTGGACGCAGAATCGAGGTGGGCGTCGCCGCCAAGGGCTGGCTTCACACCAAGGAATTGACCGTTGCCGTGCGGCGCTTCCGCGAGCAGTTTTCCAAGGCATTGGCCATCAACGACTCCAGCGTGCGCATCGAGCTGTGGGCGCCCGGCGCGGGCGCTCGGCGGTTCGGACAAGGAAGCTCCAAGACCCACCAGATCCTCTTCGACTTCTCCGCCGACAGCATTGTCCGCGCCGAGCATGTCGCCAAACTACTGGACACCCCGGCCGCTCTCTTCCCCGGAGAACGCTGGTATGCCACCAGCGAAGCGCTTGGACGCTACGCCATCCCGTCCAGCCAGAACGCCTACTTCGATACAGTCTACGAACGCAGTCTGCAGCGACGCATCGACGAGCGCGAACGCAAGGAGAAGACGTCCTATGGCATGATTGCCTATGGCGACATCGGGCACATCAACAGCGAAATCGACGCCCAGGTCGCCTTCTTCCTCCAATGGGCACGGACGGGCGAACGGAAATGGCTCGATTTCGCCCTCGACTGGGCGCTGCACGCCCAGGACGTGGATGTCTGCCAGTACAGCGCCAACCCACGCCAGATCGGCATTCATCACAGTCACTACCCCTCCGACCACAACAACGGTGGGCTCACCCTCACCCACACCTGGATCCGGGGCATTCTCTTCCGCTACTATCTAACGGGAGATCGCAGGTCGTTGGAAAATGCCGCGCTGGCGGCCAACGCGGTACGCCGATCCGTCCAGGCCGATGGCCAGCTCTTCGACGGGGGGACGCCCGGCGCGGGCATTGGCTCCAGAGCCTACGGCCGTGTCTCCTGGGCGCTTTGCGAGCTGTACCGCGCCACCAACGACCCCGCGTTGCTCAAGCTGCTCGAACGCACCAATGGCTTCCTGGCCAGGGGGCTCCATGCCGATGGCGCCGTCGGCGCCAGCCATGACGGTGGGGGGCAGTGGAAGACAACCGACGAATGCCCCCACATGGCAGCCATCTGCGCCGTCGGCCTCGCACGCTATGTAGAGACGACAGGGGGCGATCAGTTCCTCCCCGCGCTCGAGCGCATCGCCAAATGGCAGATCGCGCGCGGCGCCATGCCGCAGAAACTCGGAATCATGTACCACAACTACAGCGGCGGAGAGGTCATCCATTTCATCGATGCCTGCGCTGACATGCTCGAAGCCTGGGCCTTCCTCTACGATGAGACCGGCAATGAACTCTATCGCGACAGCGCCGAGTCCATCTACGACAACATGCTGGAGATGAGTGCGCGCTGGCAGAACGACTGGACCATGGGTATCCGAAACATCCTCTTCTATCTTGCTCGACGGGAGGAATGGGTGGTGCCCGACGAGCCGGGCGAACCCAACGACCGAGCCACGGCAGGCTGGCTTCGAAGCTGTCAGAACCGCGACGGAGGATTTGGCGCGGTGCCCGGGCTCCTCTCGGACATGGATTCGACCACCCGGGCGCTGGAGGCGCTGTCTCTTCTCGGCGAGGCGCCTGCCAACCAGCGGAAAGCGGCCCAGTGGATTCTCTCTTGCAGAAACACGGATGGTGGCTATGCCGGCGAGCCCGGCTGGCATTCGAACAGCGCTTGGACCTGGCTTGCCCTGCGTGCTCTCGGGACACTGGGCGCGAGACCGCCGGAATCCGAACAGACCGTGGCCTGGCTCCAGTCCTGCTGGCAGGACAGCGGTGGTTGCGGCGCAGCGCCCGTGCAAGGTCCACTGGCCTACCACCCCTCCTGGTCCACCTCGTCGGAATACACAGCCTGCAATCTGGGCGCTCTGGCCATGCTGCGGCAGAAACCTGCGAACTCCGCGGGCGCCCGGGAGTTCCTGTTGAAGCAACGCGCCGAATCGGGCGGGTTCTCCTGGCACGGGGGTGAGGGCAGCACGGCCTATACGCTCTTGGCGGTGCAGGCGCTCACGCGGCTCGGCGAACCGGCGGATGGACTCTCCGCGACTGCAAGCTGGCTGTCGTCTCTCCGCAACGTCGATGGCGGATACAGCCTGCCAAGGACAAGTGCGTCGAATCTGCGCAACACCGCCCACGCAGTCCTGGCGCTCAACACCCTTGGCGCCATTCCCCAAAATGCGGAGACCGCACTCACGCGCAGATACATCCGCAAATGCGCCGCGGACGGGGGCGGCTATGCACACCGTCCCGGGCGCACCGCCACGGTTCAGGCCACTTGGTACGCCCTCAGCGCCCGCAAGGCGCTGTAGTCCGACCGCCTGCGCCCATGCGCAATCGGATACTCAGGCTTGACAGCCAGGCAGGAACGACCTATTCTGCAAGTTGAGATGGACTTGGTTTCGACGAGAGAGCCCCTCCTGCAGGGCGATCAACACAGAACGGGAGACTGTGCCATGGAATGGTACTACTCGGACAACGACGAGCAGCGTGGCCCCATCGGCGATCAGGAGTTTGCCGCTCTTGTGGAGGATGGCACGATCACGTCCGAGACGCTTGTCTGGAATGCGACCATGGACGAGTGGCAAGCTCACGGCACGCTCCAGGACACCCCCGCAGTGGGCCAGCAATTTCCCGGCGCGGAGCAGGACACCTGTGCCGAGTGTGGGAGGATCTACGCATCGGAGGATCTCATCGAGCTGGGCGGACGACTGATCTGCGGACCATGCAAGCCGGTGGTCGTACAGCAGCTTCGGGAGGGTGTGGCGTCTTTGGGCGGCATGCGTTTCGCTGGGTTCTGGATTCGCGTCGGCGCCAAGCTGATCGACGGGATCATCATCGGCGCTGTCAATATGATGATTCAAGTCGTGTTCGTCGCGGCGCTCGCAGCGATGGGGACCCTGTCCGGCGAATCGTCCGGGTTCAATATGATGGCGCTCCTGCTGACATTTGTGAGAATGGGAATCCAGATCTGTCTCGGCGCGGCGTTCACCACCTACTTTCTCGGAAAATTCGGCGCGACCCCGGGGAAAATGGTCTGCGGCCTCAAGGTGGTCCGTGCGGATGGCTCCAAACTTTCCTACGGACGTGGCTGCGGACGTCATTTTGCGGATATGCTCAACGGATTCACGGCTGGGCTTCTCTACCTGATGGTTGTCTTTGACGAGGAACGCCGTGGCCTGCACGATCGCATCTGCGATACACGGGTTGTGCACAAGTAGACCAGGGGGCGTTGACGATATGGCGGATGTGTTCGAGCCAAGATGTCTGGGCTGTGGTATGCTGGTCCCGCGGGAGGTGTGGAACAATCCCGAACCGCAGCCCTGCGCGAACTGCGCCCGCTTGATTTCAATCGATGCATTCCCCGCCTTGTTCACGTCCGTCTTGGGAAACACAACAGGCGAACGCCTGGTCGCGGACGAGGAGGCCAGCTGCTTCTACCACTCCGGGAAAAAAGCCGAGGTCGTATGTGACACCTGCGGCCGCTTTCTCTGCGCACTCTGCGACATCGAGCTTAACGGCGCCCACACGTGCCCACGGTGCCTGAGTGCATCCGGTGCGAAAACAGGCGAGATCCGTGTTCTCCCCGAAGCGATGATGTACGACAAGATCGCCCTCTATCTGGCCGTTGTTCCCATGCTCCTTCTGTTCACCATCTACTTCACGTTTGTGACCGCTCCGGTCTGCCTGTTTGTCGTGATCCGCTACTGGAGTCGCATGAAAAGTGAGGTTCCTCGCACTCGCTGGCGCTTTGTCGTGGCCGCCGTCATCGCCAGCTTGCAGCTGCTGAGCTGGGGTGCGCTCGCCGTCGCCCTCGTTTTCGCGATTCTCTCCTAACCTGGATGATTCATGCCCGACGAACCGCACATCAAGTACACACGTCTCGCGTCCACCCAGTTTGCGACGTTCCGGCGGCAGAGCCTGTGGCTTGGACCCGACCATTTGCTGTGTGTGGAACACAGCTCCTTCTCCGAGCGGTACTACCGATTCTACTTTCACGAGATCCAGTCGCTCCAATTCCAGCGCACCTCGTTCCACAGTGTTCTAGCCTGGATTCTGGGTGTTGTGTGTGCTATGGCGGCTGTGGCTGTCTTCTCGCAAGTATCCCTGTTTCTCACCGTGCCGGGACTGGTCGTCTTGGTGCCTGGAAGCTTTCTGTTGGTTGTCCACCTTGTCCAAGGCGCCACCTGCGCCTGCACCGTGCGCACCGCCGTGCAGCAGCGCAGATTGAACTGCCTGGGGAGAGTGCGGACGACCGAGCGCGTGCTGGCGCAGGTTCGGCAACTCGTGATGGAGGCGCAGATCGATCTGCCACCGGTGGAGGAGGCGATTGCCGCGTTGCCCGAACATTCCGTGACCGCGCCGACCGCGCGGGGGGTGCCTGCTCCAACGCACGTGAAGGGTGTGCGTGAGTGGTCTCTCGTGGCTGGCGGCACCTTTCTGCTGCAGGCACTCTGTGGGGGGGTGGTATTGCTCGGTATCGGAGAGATGATCTATGGTTTCGTTTTCCTGGTACTGGTGGCGCTGGCGATCTCGCTGATCGCAGCTGTGATGCACCATCGGGCGGGGGAGAGCGGGTCCGACCTGGTGCTTGCCCTGTCCTGGACCGGAGCTGGTTGTCAGATGCTGCTCGGAGTCATCGGCTATGGTGCGTTCATCAGCTGGTTCCTCAGCAGTGGCGTCAAGAGAGCCGGCATGGGAATTGAGGGGCAGATGGCGGTGTTTGACTTTCTGCTCTACCTCGCGCAAGGGGGCCCCGGGTGGTTGAAGGCCATTCTGCCCGCGCTTGTGGCGCTTGTCGCCATTCTGGGTGTGGGGATTCTCGCCGGCGCGGTTTTCGGCATGCATGGCGGTCGCGCCGTCAAAGAGCGGATTCCAGCGGAACACGAGGCCGATGCCCCGGCCGAGCCTCTTGAGGAGTCGAATACCTCCGGCTAAGCCGGGGGCAACCTGTCCCAGTTACAGGGGAGCCACGATGGGAAAGATAGCGAGATCAAGGGATCCAGGAATCATGGAAATAAAGCATGTTTTCGCCGCGCTCGCATTGACGTCCGTTGTCTCAACCCTGGGGGCTCCAACGATGCGGGTTCAACGTGACGATGTGATCTCGACCCGTGGCAGCACGCGTGCCACTGGCTATGCGATGAGCTGCAAGATGATCACGGAAAAGGACAAGACATTCGTCGCCTGGCTTGATTTTCTCGCGGACATCAAGATGCGGGTTCTGGACCGGACGACTGGCATGTGGTCCGACCCGGTTCTGGTTGGTAAGGGCGTGGACAACCACAGCGGCCCTGCGATGACGATGGACAGCAAAGGACACATCTGCATTGTCTACGGCCCGCATCATGGTCCGTTCAAGTTCCGGAAGACGCTTCTGCCATGGGATATCTCGAAATGGGGGCCGGAGGAGAAGGTCGGCGTGTTCGGGACCTACCCCAGCCTGATCCGGGGGCCGGACGACACGCTTCACCTCACATACAGAGGCGGCGCTATGCCCCGCCGAATCATGTACCAGCGCAAGCCGACGGGAAAACCATGGTCGGAACCGCTCGAGTTGGTCGATTCCAAGGCGCCCAGTGGCTACACCCAGTACGGAAACGCCTTGGCCATCGACGCGGACAACTGCCTGCACCTGGTCTTTCACATCTACGACACCCATCCGAAGGGTGGCAAGGCGGCGGGATATTTGCGCAGTCCGGATGCAGGGAGGACATGGGAAACGGTTGACGGCGCCAAAGTGACTCTCCCGGCGACTCCTGACACCCCCTGTTTCTTTGCTCAGGGAAAGAATCTGGACATGCGAACGAGCAACGTGGCGCTGAGCAAGGACGGGCACCCATTTGTCCTGACTTCGCAGCTCAAGCAGAAGCCGACGGGCGCCACATTGTGGAGTCATGACGGGAAAGAATGGCAACGGCGAGAGCTGCTGCCCATCATCAGCAAGCACTTGCCGGGCCGCAGCGTCGGTATGCACGGCACGCTGACGTTCGATCGCAATGGGCGGCTATTCGTGACGTTGGTTACGGCCAAGGCGCCCGGCGGGGGTTGGGGCCACCCATCCTGGGAGGTCGCGTTGCTGACCTCGGATGACGAAGGCAAGACCTTTGCCGTTCAGGAACTGTCCGCGAGAAACCCAAAGCGGGCGGCATGGCTGTCCAGCATTGAGCGGCCCTATTGCGACAAGCTAGTCAGCATGCCGCTTGGTGTGCTCTACATGCGCGGGAGCGCTGGCAAGGGATGCACCGAAGGGGAGACCAGCGAGGTGCACGCACTCTTTCTTGAGGAGTAAGGCACGGCGTGTCTCGCCAGTGACCCCAACGACACAAGGTCGTTGGTGAACAAGATTCTGTTGCCCGCAAACACAGTGCTCATCTCACCCCCGCCTTCCGCAGTGGTGCTTTACACCACTGCGGAAGGCGGGGAGGGCGGAGGTGGTGGGCGCTCTCGCGCAGGAGGAATCATCGGCCCCAACGACACAAGGTCGTTGGGGTCCAGGCATGCGGACTCCGCAATGCAGATGCCTCCGCCTACTCGCTTTGCGGGGCGTCCATGGCGGCAGTCTCGAACCCACCGGCTCCATTCTCAACCGCGCAGGCAGCCGTGATCGGCCGCTCCAGTTGCGCAAAGACTCCCTGACCAAGCATGTACGCGCAGGCGGCGGAGGCGTCGCCTGCATCGAACTCGTCATCCGCGTAATGGAGGCAGGGCACGTTGTGCTCGTAGGTGCACACGTAGAAGGCGTTGCCCGGCTCCAGTGCGAACTCCGCAATGTGCAGCGCGTCGTGACGGACGATGCCCAGATATCCCTTCCCCGTGCCGCTCTGCACCACGGAGGCGATGCGGGGGGTGTTGTAGTCGTCATGCTCGTAGTCCATGGCCAGCAGCACCGTCGCGAGCGCGTCGCGCATGTTCATGCCCGCTCCAAGTTTCTCGGTGATGGGATCCGTGTGCGATCCGTTGGTGGCCACCGCGTAGGGGCCGGTCAGGCGCAGACAGTTGTAGGCGATGTACGGATTTCGGTGGATGTCGTCCTCAAAGCCGGCTTTCGGCAGAATGGAGATGCTGTTCTCCAGAATCTTGGCCTCACGGTTCGGAAACGAGCGGGATGAGACACGGTACATGGCGGCCAGACGGCCTGCTTTGGTCATGCCAATCGAGACAATGCGTCCTACGTACATGGGAAAGCTCCTCTTTGGTCTAGTGCTTGTTCATATTTCGTTGGTCACGCGGAAGATCTCACTGTGTCGCAGCTCGACGCTGAGCGCCACATCCTCCATGGCCACCTGCAGATGATGCTTCAACCGCGGGACATTCGTCCCTGAAGGCAGGTCGAGCAAGAGCATCATCGTGTACGAGCCGTCCTCAACGCAGGTGGAGAGATCGCAGATATTGATCTCCTTCTCGCGCAGATACTCGGTCACTGCGGAGACGAGTCCGACGCGGTCGGGTCCCACGGCGGTGAGCACATACTGCCCCTCCTCGGCGCCCGTGCTTTCGGGTTCGGCGTCTTGCGCCGCGACTTGAATGCCGACCTCGAAGGTGGAGTCGCCCTCCGTGGCCTTCAAGCGTGCCCGAATCTCCTCGACGCCCACTTCCTCCGGGAAGGAGGCGACGAGAATCATGGTGAAATAGCCATGCAGGATGGTCTGGCTCATGTCCGCCAGGTTCCCATCGAGCGTCTTGATGGCCGTACTCACGTCGGCGACAATGCCGACCCGGTCCCGGGCCATGACCGATATCACATACTTCGCGGGCATCTGCTGCATTCTCCGTTCAGAGGTTCAGAGGTTCAGGGCCTGGCGTTCTGGCGTTCGGCGTTTTGCCTCCCCGTGCTTCCCTTTTCTCTTGCTCGGTCTTCGTGGACCTCGTGTCTTCGTGGTGATTCTAGTCTTTGCTCGTTTTTGCTCTTCAGCATTCAGCATTCAGCATTCAGCGTTTCCGAATGACCTCACTGTCGTATGCCTGCATTTCGGAGATCCAGGCCGTGCCGGGCGCGGTGTCCGCAGCCAGGCAGAACATGTCGTAGACCGCACCGAGCGGCAGCAGCTTAAGCTCTTCGAGCAGCGCCAGTTTTCCAGCCAGGTCTCCCTCGTCCTCCATCTGCTTCATGACCGCCGTGGGTTCGAGCAGAGCGGCCAGCAGTCCCTTCTGGGTGGCGCGGGTGCCGACCACCCAGGCGCCGATGCGATTGATGCTGCCATCGAAGAAGTCGAGCGCGACCCGGGTCTTTGGCAGGGCGCCGCCGCGCACAATCTGCTGGAAGAGGCAGCGAAGGTCGTCGTTGAGGATCACCACATGGTCGCTGTCCCAGCGGATGCCGCGACTGACGTGCAGCAGCACCTCGTCCTGGAACGTCATGATGGCGGACATCTTGTCGTGGATGGTCTCGGTCGGGTGAAAGTGCCCCATGTCCAGGCAGAGCATGGGTTCGTGCGTCAGCGCATAGCAGAGATAGAACTCGTGGGACCCGACGACGTAGTCTTCACTGCCGATGCCGAACAGCTTGCTTTCGACAGCGTCGCGGCAATAGGTGGTGTCCACGTCGTCGGCGAACATCTGGTCCAATGAATCGACCAGGCGCCGACGTGGTCCCCAGCGGTCGATGGGCTGATCCTTGGCGCCGTCGGGGATCCAGTGGTTGATGTAGCAGGGGCCTTGCTGGGCTCTTCCCATGGCCTCGGCGATCCTGCGGCAGGCGATGGCGTGGCGGACCCAGAAGGCACGCACTTCGTCATCCGCGCTGGAGAGAGTGTAGCCGCTGTCAGCCATGGGATGCGCGAAAAAAGTGGGGTTGAAATCGAGCGCGACGCCAATGCGTTTGGCCCAGTCCATCCACTTGGCGAAATGCTCGGCGCCGAGCTGGTCCCGTTCCACGACCTCGCCGTCGGTCTCGGCGTAGATGGCGTGCAGGTTGAAGCGCAGCTCTCCGGGAATGAGATGGAAGGCCTTCTCCGCGTCGGCCCGCAGTTGATCGGCCGTGCGCGCCGCACCAGGATAATTCCCCGTGGACAAAATGCCGCCACCCGACACGGGTCCGTCGTGTACTTCGAAACCGGCCACGTCGTCGCCCTGCCAGCAATGCACCGAAATGGGCGTGCTCTTCAGCGCGTCCAGCGCCGTGTCCACATCCACTCCGAGCGCCGCGTACTGGGCTCTGGCGTTTTCGTAGCGTGCTTCAATCGTCTCTCTGGAGGGTGCCTCGAACATTTTATGTCTCCTTGCGACTGTTCGTCTGGTTTTCTGTTCAGGCTAGGCCCAGGATCCCAGTTTTGCGGACTTCGCAAGGTAGTCGAAGGCCGAACTGGAGGTGGTGCCTTCGAGTTTTGCGAGGATGTCTGCATCGGGTCCGGGCAACGCGCCGACGGAGGCGAAGAACTCGTTGCGTGCGGCGCGGGAGGGATAGTCGCCCGCAGCGCGCGCATCGGTGTAGGAATAGTCGGCGTAGCGCAGCAAACGTGTGTGTCCGACCATGACTTGGGCGCCCGTCAGGAACTCGGCGTGGTGCCTCTTCATGGGTTCCGCGGCAAAATCGTCCACAAACCGCTGTCCGGGCTTGTTGAGTTCGGTTCCCACGTTGATGGGTAGGTCCAGCGCTTTGGCGGCGGCGACGTAGCGGTCCAGTTCGCGGATCTTCACGGTTTTCTCGTCGGGATCCTTAATGTTCCAATTCCGGTCGGGGATGATGTTGACGGCGGCGATGCCCTTCGCGCACAGGCATTCGAGCTGAGCGGCGGGGTCGCTCTCCCCCTCCAATGTGCCATCGAGCCAGGTGGCCATGGGGATGGCGCGCGCGTCGAGAATCATGCCGACCACGTCGTCCAGGAGGGGAAAAGTCGTCTCGTCCGGCTGAACGTATCCAAGACCTCCGCTTTTCATGAGCTTGCCGCGGAGCATATCCGTGAACTTGTTGACGTCGGCGAGCAGCGCCTCCGCCTCCGCCTCATCCAGAGAGAAGGTCTCCGCCCAGAACTGCGCCGTCCCCTTGTCGAAGAGTGCCAGCGCCTTGTCGTGATAGGCGCGGACGATGTGCCGTTCGGTGGCGTTTCCGAGCGGAGTGAGCGGCAGCACGTCGGCGTCGTAGTCGAGACTTGGGCCGTCGAGCTGGGCGTTGATGCGGGCGATGAGGGCGCGGTTGCGGGTGTGGGAGCGCTCGAGCATGTTCGCGAACACGGCGGCGGCACGGCCCCCCGCAGGTGCGGCGACAAAACCCATGCCCATGAAGTAGTACACGCCGGGCTCGCCGGGAGAGTTGATCTCCTGCGTGGAGTACTCGCTGAAGAAGGTCCGGCTCTCGAATCCCACGGCGGCGCGGAGACCGAGCAGATCGGTGGCGGCGTACAGCTCCTCGAGCCCCTGCAGGACGTCGAAGTCGCAGATGGCGATGGAGTAGAGGCGTTGCTCGCGGGCCTCCCAGGCGATTCGAGCCGGCGACCACCCCTCGCCATTGTAGGAGAAAAAGGTGTGCAGATGCATGTTCAGCCAGTCGGTTTCGGCGCCTGAAGGCGTTGGCTGACTGGCGGCAAGCGTGCGAAGCGTCTCCAGGCGTGTGCTTGCGTCGAAGGAACTGAGTTTCTCAATGAGGTCGGGCATGGAAATGTCTCCGTCCGTTGAACCGGGATGTGGCGCGGCACCTGCCGCACTCCTGAAATGTACCATCGAGGGAGGGCGAATGAAACCCTCTTATCTCGGCAATGCGGTTTGAGCCGAAAAAGAAAAAACCACCCCGGACGCATTGTCTGCGCGACGGGGTGGTTCGTTGAATTCAGCTAGGACGGAGCTAGCGCAGTTTTACGGCATGTTCCAGAATGTGCGGTCGCCAATGGCCTTTTCGTAGCGCCACCATTCCACATGCCCGTCAACAAATGCGTTGTTGTTGCCCTTGCTGTGACGCCCGGGCCACGACAAACCGCGGTAGTACGCCCAGGAAATCGACCCCTGCGCGTAGACAAAGGGAGAATATGCCAGATAGAGATTCCCGTACCGTCCGCCCGAGTTCTGCGCTTCCGTCTCTGTGAGCATCGCGATACTGGATGTCTCAACGAGTTGTCCCAGACGTTGCGAGTTCCCCACGCCGCTCACATAGGGATAGATCACGCCGTAGTCGCATACCGTGCCAATACACGAGGTGCAAAGTAACGTTTCGTCACTATCGCCGACGTAGGGAAGAACAATATTACGCCAGGCCGTTGGGCCAGAGTAGGCACTATCGCAATACCACGGCACGTATTCGTCGTTGTCCTCTGCGTACATGAGAAACCCCAAGCCAAGCTGTTTCATGTTGCCCATGCAATTCGTTTGCCGAGCCTTTTCACGAGCCTTGGATAGAGCGGGTAGCAGCATGGCCGCCAAAATTGCGATGATTGCAATCACCACAAGTAACTCAATCAAGGTGAACTTCTTCTTTCTCTGCATTGTCAGACTTCCTCTCATAGGGTGGCTCTTTCTTTTGTGCCAAAAGACACAATAAACAAGACATCATACTCATGGACAATCTCACGAACTCCAATGTTCACTCTCGTTCAGCCGTTGTCAACCCCTTTCTTTGTCAGGGGGCGCATGTCAGTTCCGTAGGTCTTTTTTTCGCGCCGCCATTCCGAGGGA
>JAGLDW010000310.1 GCA_023145395.1 Lentisphaeria bacterium
TGCTTGCCAACTTCGATCGCCTGGCTGAGGCGGCGAATGGGATTCCCAAATTGCGCGAATTGATTTTGCAGTTGGCTGTTCGTGGGAAGCTGGTGCCTCAAGATCCGAACGATGAGCCCGCGTCGGAGCTGCTCAAGAAGATTCAGGCGGAGAAGCAGCGGCTAGTTACAGGAAGTGCTACTCGGCAATCCACGGAGCTCAAGCCTGTCGAGCCTGGAGAAGTGCCCCATGAACTCCCCGACAGTTGGCAATGGGAGAGATTTCCAAGCACGTGCTATGTCATATCCCCAGGAAATCGGAAAGTGAAGACCAAGGATGTCAGTCCAACTGGCCCCTACCCCGTGGTCGACCAGGGGCAGTCAAGCATCGCTGGATACGTTGCCGATGCTTCATTGGTGATTCAGCTCCCTGGTCCCGTAGTCATCTTCGGCGATCACACGAGGGCGGTTAAGTATGTGGATTTCGATTTCGTGGCTGGTGCGGATGGCACGAAGATTCTGCGCCCCGTGCTTCTGCACGAGTGGTACTTCTACTGGGTCCTCAGGAGTTTAGCTCTTGATGACCGGGGATACAGCAGGCACTTCAAGATTCTCAAGGCGCAACTCATTCCTATTCCTCCGCTCTCCGAACAGAAGCGCATCGTCGCCAAGGTGGATGAGCTGATGGCGTTGTGCGACGATCTCGAAGCCAAGCAACAGGCGACGCGAGCCAAACGAATCGCCGTCAACCGCGCCTGCCTACACGCCCTGACCCAGCCGAACGGTACTAGCCTCCACAAAGCATGGCACCGTGTTCGAGACCACTTCGACAACGTCCACACCAGCCCCGAAACCGTCGCAGAACTCCGCCAAACCATCCTCCAACTGGCAGTCATGGGCCGCCTCGTCCCCCAAGGCCCCAACGACGAACCGATTGAAGGGGTCGTCGAGTCAATTCTTAGAGACAGAAGCTCGTCGAATGGAAAGACTCAGCGTCGGCGCGTGAAGTTGATCGAGGCGGCGGCCAGTCCATTTGAGCTGCCGCCGTCATGGATCTGGGCGAAACTTGGCAATCTGCTGAAAACTGAACGCGACATTTCCTACGGCGTTATCAAACTTGGCCCAGAACCCAAGAGTGGCGGTGTCACAACGCTTCGGTGCAGCGACGTTTTATACCGAGCAATCCGCACAGATCGCGCTAGGAAGATCACCGAGGAATTGTCGAACGAGTATTCGCGAACGATCTTACGCGGTGGCGAGATTCTGATGAACATTCGCGGAACACTCGGCGGCTGCGGCATTGTCCCGCTGGAGTGCAAAGGGTTCAACATCGCTCGCGAAGTCGCGGTGATTCCGGTGTCAAAACGCCTCAATACTCGCTTCATCCTCGATGTCATCTCGTCGCCGCACATACAGGATGCTACACAAAAGAGTCTCCGCGGAATTGCCTACAAGGGATTGAATCTTGGGTTGCTTCGGGAGTTTGCGATCCCGCTACCCCCATTGGATGAGCAAGAGCGCATCGTCGCCAAGGTAGATCAACTCATGACCCTCTGCGACG
>JAGLDW010000311.1 GCA_023145395.1 Lentisphaeria bacterium
TAGACACCAAAGAATCCATATGAACTTGCCACAAAATGGAGATCCATACCTCCAAGAGTATATCCAAATCCCTTTCGTCTCGAATATCCAACTCTATACCAACCATCCACACCATCTGAAAATACAGTGAAATGAGGTTCCTTCACCGTGCCTCTGCATACTCTATAGGCAAGATTGTTAGCCCACCCAATCAAGACTTCATCCCGTATGGATACATCAAATGGTTTGCCAAATCGTTTGATTGTTTCAAAGAACCAATTGAATCGTCTAGCATGGGAAACATCTGTCCCCACTTTTTCTAACGGCTTTTTCGGTTGTTTTACGATGCCTTTTGAATCAAACATCGCCTTTGGATCTGTATCAGAATTGGATTTCGTGATTTCACTGCCGTAGCCAGCATAGTTATAATCTTGATACTTTGCCCAACCCGTCCTGTCCAGCATCCAACAATCATATCTCTTGCCTTCATGTGTATGCGTGATCATTTCCCATTTCGGAGCAATACTCTTTTTCATATAGTCTTGCACATACTGTTTCCAAGAGGAAAACTTCTTGCTTTGTTTCTGCGACTGCGATAGATAGTCATAGAACTGCAAAGCAGATTGAACAAAGAACATATGTCTATCGTCCACTCGGCTTCTATTCACAGTCTTGGAAAACCAAAGATCAATATGATCATTTACAATGTCGATATTGGCATCTGAAAAATGGGTTGGTATACCATGTCTTTTGCAGGCAGATAGGACTCTAGTCAGCAGGCTAAAGTATTGAGAAAGAACCAAATCGACTTCCACTCCGACTAAGCCATTGCTGTTGTTCAACCATTTCCCCTTTGTCATATATTGAGGTTCAAAAGGAATCGAACACAATTTCAACAATTCTGTCAGGATTTCAGTATTTCCTTGTTCATCTGCATAGATTGCGGCATTTTGCATGTTTGTCTGTACATTATACAAGACATAGGTGTCGCTGAATCCTCTGGCGTCTTTGGTCAGCTGGACACGCATTCGAGATGTGAAATAGCGACAGTGTTCATCAAATGCATTTTGGATATCATCCTGATATGCGTTTTTTGCCTGAAGAGAACCACAGGCGGAAAACAGAACACAACCCAATACCGCGAACTCAAGCTGCATGGTCATGGCGATTCTTCTCCTCTTCTTCGGGGAGCAAGCATAGGGATCCCGCAAGAACCTGTGTACTATGCTTGCGTCGCCGAATCGGCGCAAGTGGGTGGGTGCCCCGCTTTTCCTTGGCTGGCACTGTTGTCAAGAGCGGAACGCGGGACAACATTTCACGGGGATCGGTATTCCCCGGGAGCTTGGCCAGGAGATTCACCACTCCGGAACGAGGATTTTTCCATGTCCATTCATTGCATTGCAGGTTGTGCCGTCGCGCTCGCCATCTCAATTTCATCTGCACGGGAGCCCATCATGAAGAATGCATTTGTGATCAACGAGGACAACAGCCACTTCTTCGGCAGCCGCACCGCCGCCGAGATGACCCTGGACGGTCTCAATGCCTTCGTGGACCAGTACGCTGACACAGCCGTCACGCACCTCTTTCTCTGTCCGAACGCGATGACTGCCAGCTTCCACAGCGCCACGCGTTCTGCTATCTGGGACCGGGCGGACGCCTCGATCAAATCCCGCTGGCCGGGGAACGCAAAGCTGCTGCACGAGCGCAAACTCGACCCGTACGCAGTCTGGATCACGCGCTGTCGAGAAAAGGGCGTCTCGCCCTGGATCTCCATGCGTATGAATGATGTTCACAGCGTGAATGAGCCCGGCAACTTCATGCACTCTTCCTTCTGGATCGACCATCCACAGTTCCAGCGCGTGCCTAACGCCACCGCAGGGCCCTGGACCAACCGTGCGATGAACTACGCCCACGCCGAAGTCCGGGAGCACCAGATGGCGTTCGTCAAAGAACTGCTCGAACGCTACGAACCCGATGGGATCGAGCTGGACTGGATGCGCTTCGGCCACCATCTGACACCGGGAAAAGAGCGAGAGGAAGCGGGGATTCTCACGCAGTTCGTCCGAGAGGTGCGTGCCCTCACGGAAACTTGGAGTCGAAAACGCGGTCGTCGCATCGCGCTGGCCGTCCGCGTGCCCGCCCATCCGGATGCCGCTGCAGGGCTCGGAATGGATGGTGTGGCCTGGGCAAAAGAAGGACTCGTCGATGCCTTGATTCCCTGTCCCTTCTGGACCAGTTCCGACTTCGACATCCCGGTCGAGCTTTGGCGGGAGCGTCTGGGCACCGCCGCAACGAACGTGAGTGTCGTTCCCGGCTTGGAGCACAACTCCCGCCCCTGGCCCGGCGGCAAGCCCGTCGCGAACGACCTGGGTGCAGTCTATGGATTTGCGGAGTCCGCACGCGCACGCGGCGCCGACGGCGTCTACCTCTTCAACTTCATGGACAGCGGGACTCGCCCAGTTCCCCACTCGGAGTACCGAAAGCTGGTGGAACAGGGCGTGGGTGCTGACGTGGCGCGCGCAGTGCAGAGACGCTTTCCCGTCTGCTTTCGCGACACGGTGCCCCCAGGCTTTGCCAACGGCGTGTGTCTACCCCTCGACGGGCGTCGGGGAGGAACGCTGGAGATCCATGTTGGCACACCCCAAGCGACCGATGTCGTGAGCGTTGTTCTGGGCTTGGCTCAGCGCGAAGGAGTGCCCTCTGCGGAGTTCGCGGTGAAGGCGAATGGTGGGGTGACAGCCCAGACGAAGGATCTGCCCAATTGCCGAGGTCTGGGCGGCGGCAGCGCGCGTGCGATGACCTTCACGATCCCCGCTGCCGCATTGCGGCCGGGACACCAAACAATCGTTGTCCGGCAAACCGGAGACGGTGCCGAGCAACAGGTTGTCTGGGCCGAAATCCGCCTCTCGCCGGGCGGGTGAGAGTTCTGCGCATCCTCCTACTCGCTACGTTCGAAGGGCGCGTTGGCATTCATGATTTCGATGACGCTATCGGGATGATGAGCCACGCTTCTGCGACGGTATGGATATTCCTCGCAGGCGCGCAGCGTGATCACTTTCTCGTAGGGGGGAGAGATCTCGAGCTTCCCAAAGGGTTCTTCCAGGAAGCGTCGCACTGCGCGTTCCGCACCGATACGAATGCACTCTCTGGCACGCACGGGATTGGTGTGAATCGCTGAGGACGTGGAGACTCGGTACTGCTCGGCCGTCAATTCGTCGCCACTGTGGGGGTTGAGTCCTCGCTTGACTGCCACTGTCTCGATTTCCGGCACGAGTTCGCGCGCTTCCTCCGTGAATGCCTGTTCGCCACTGCCGAAAATAAGGGGCACTCCCAGTTCCGCCGCGCAATAGGCCACCTGGCCAAACTCCCCGAGCGCCACGCCGTTGATGGTCAGTTCGTAGTAGGCGCAGCCCTGCGTGTGGGTCATGTGGGAGTAGGGAGTGCGCGACTTCGCATGCTGACCCACCCAGGCGACGGCGTCGAAGGACTCGTCGAGGCAAAGTGGATACGGGCCCGGTCCCCAGCCACGGAGAAAATCCGCACGCGGATCCAGCAGCTGGATGTCCACCGCCCCCGGACCATGTCCGTCCACCACCAGGATCTCGGTCGCACCCGCCGCGCAGAAGCCGTCCACAGCCGCGTTCACTTCCAGCGTCAGCAGCTCGCGCCCCCGCTGGTAGTAGCGCGCGTCGGGACCGGTCCAGTCCGCGAAGTTCTGCACGCCCGCCACGCCTTCCATGTCGGTCACCAAGTAGATCTTCATCCTGTATTTCCTCTATTTTCTTGTCATGATGGCTGACACAGAGCAAGTGCGGATATCGTAGACGCCCTATTTTTGAACCTATGACTGTCGAGGAACTGTGTCAAGCGCATCAATAAAGAGCGGTTCCGGGGAGGATTGACAAGGCGGCTCGAAAGAGGGATCTTAGGACGGTGTTTAGGTTGTTATGAAACACATCCTGCCAACGATTCCCCGAATCACGTGTGCACCGGGAGAAAGCACCATGCGACTGGGCCTGGAAACATTCAGCTACCACCTAGCCTTCAGTGCGGGCACGATAGACATTTTTGACTTTATCGAGCGCTGCGCACTGCTTGAGCTTGATGGGGTCCAGCTCAACATGGGGCATTTGCGGGCGTTTCTGCGCGCCGACGGCGGTCGGGCCCGGGAGATCCGGGAAATGGCAGTCGCGGAGGGACTGTTCGTCGAAGTGGATTCCCGGGGCACGGATCCCGCGCATCTGGCCCGTATGCTGCGGCTCTGCAAGGATCTTGGCGCAGACGTGTTGCGGACCTATGCCAGCTGTGGTGGGGATCTTGCGCAGGAGTTGGCACAGGCGCCGGATCACCTGCGGGCAGTGGAACCCATATGCCGGGATCTCGGCATCCGGATTGCCTTGGAAAACCACGAGTACGAAACCTCGCAAGACATTCTCGGAATTGTGGAGCAAGTGGACAGCGAGTGGATTGGAGCGCACGTGGACACTGGCAATTCGATGATGGTCTGGGAGGAACCGACAGCCGCGGTTCGCGCCATGGCGCCGGTGGCGTTCAGCACGCACTTCAAGGATCACATCGTCATTGTCAAGGATGGGGAGCCGCTCGTGGTGGGAGTCACTCTCGGGCGCGGCAGCATCGACTGCCACGAGTGTTTTCGCATTCTCGCCGAGGAGTCTCCTCTCGACCGCTTGATCATTGAAGTTTGCTATGGCTACAGCGCGCC
>JAGLDW010000312.1 GCA_023145395.1 Lentisphaeria bacterium
ATCAACAGATGGATTTGAGTTTTAGTGCCGGACACAGTGGCGGAGAGTTTGCGGTCCGAAAGGATCCATCAAGACGTGATCTGAGCCCATTTGTGCTGATAGTTTAGGTGTAACCCCATGTCCCCATTTCCTTCCCGAACGCCACTCAGGGCTTCCAGCACCACGATCTTCACCCCATTTCTTGCGTGCACGCCGGACAACGCTATCTTCTTCCCGTCGCCGGAAAGCAATTTCCTATCAGTAAGTACGGTCGATGGCGCATCTGGGCACGGAGGTAACGCTGTGCAAATTGCCGGAATGGTCCGTATCATGGGGATTGTTTGTGTGATGGACGCCGCCATGGGACAAGCTCAAGACGGGGCGACCCGGCCCGGTCACCGGCGCGTGTTTGAGGGTGACGTACCCTACACCGTCCGGCTAGCCGACAAGCAGGCGGTCGCCGACGCCAGGGAAAGGGTGCGGTATGTGCTGTCGCTGGACGTGGACCAGGTCCGTGCCCTGGTGCCCACCGCCTCCGGCGGCGTGTATTTCACCGACTGCCCCAACTGCGATCACGGCACCCAGGACCACGGCCGGTTCGACTGGTCGCCGGAGAAGCCCGAACGCCTGACCTGCCGGGGCTGCGGTGCGACCTATCCCGGCAATCCTGACTATCCCGATGACCAGTTCATTGAAGTGGCCGCCCCGAAAGGGACGCACCGCTTCCACTATTACGAGCGACCCGACGGCTACCGCATTTTCCTGCGCGCCCACGCCGACTGGTGGGCCAAGGACTGGCTTGAAAAACAGGCGCGTGACCTGGCCGAACTGTACCACGCCACCGGCGGAGCGGCATACGCCCGCCGGGCGGCGGATATCCTCGTGCGGTTCGCCGAGGTCTATCCCGGTTACGCAGTGATATACGACTACCCGCACCGCCAGAAGCAGTTTGCCTCGTGGACGGTGCAGTACATCGAGGGAGTTCCTCCGTACCGCACATCCAAATGGTCATGGTGGGCGATCATGGACATTTCCATTCCGCTCACCGCCGCCTACGATGCCATCAGGGGCTGGGACGGCCTGGCGGAAATGGCTGGCGGCGATGCGGCCCGGATGATCGAGGAAGACCTGCTTGGCGGCATGGTCCGGTATAACCTGGGCACGCCCGACTGGCAGCGTTCCACCCATCAGCCCCGAGTGCATAAGCTGCTGGCCGCGACGGTTTTGAAGCGGCCCGACTGGGTTCACGAGGCGGTGCGGCGCTACAGCCGGAATGAGCGGATATTCCTGTATGACGGCGGCTACCAGAACAAATCGCCCAGCTACATGGCGCAGATGCTGGGCACGCTGCGATCCTGGAACAATGCCGCCGCCGGCTATTCGGATCCGCCCGGTTTCATCGATCCGGTCGACGGCACCCGCTTCGACGACCTGGACCTGGCCGAGCTGTTTCCCCTTTACGGCCGGCTGGAACGCGCCCTCCTGGTCACCCGGTTTCCCGACGGTCGCCTGTTGCCCGTTAACGATACCTGGTCCTTCAACAGGCGCGGCGGTCCGCGGGAAAACATGGAGCCGGTCCTGATGCCCGGCATGGGCGTGGCCGTACTGGGCGGGGGCGCGGGGGAGCGCCAGATTCATGCGTACCTGAACTTCACCGACGGCATTTATCACAACCAGAAGGACGCGCTGTCCATCGGGCTGTTCGCCCACGGCCACGAACTGTTGCCGGATATCGGCTACACCCATACCCGCTACCGCCTTGCCTGGACAAATACCACCATGTCCCACAATACGGTCGCGGTGAACGGCCGCGAGACGACCGCCGGGCACGGCGAACATCTGCACAACCGCCTGCGGGAATATGTTATCGGCGCACCAGGCTTTCAGCTTGTCTCGGCGAAGAATCCGAACGCCTATCCCGGAACGACCGACGTCTACGAGCGGACGCTGGCGCTGGTGGGGACTGATGCCCGCGACGCCTATCTGCTCGACGTATTCCATGTGTCCGGCGGCACCCGGCACGACTACCTCCTGCACGGCAGCGCCGACGCGGACTCGACCGCCACCTTGCCCGGCCTGTCCCTTTCCCCGTTCGACGGCACTCTGCTGAATCCCGGCGTAGTCTTCGTGGAACCTCAGGGCGAAAACAGCGGTGACTCGCAATCCGGCTTCGGCCTCATCCGCGAGCTGCGCTGCGCCGAACCGGCCGAAAGCCTTGTGCTGGATATCCGTCTGGACGACGCGCCCGAGATCGGCACGCGGACGCTGCTGGCCGCCGCCGGTGCGCCGCTGACGCCGTACCTGGGCCGGTCGCCCAGCATCCGCCGCGCCAAAGAGAGCGATGCGCGATTGAACGACTACCACATGCCGACCTTTGCGGCCCGGCGCGACGCCGCAAACGGGCAACTGGAGACGGTCTTCACTGCGGCGCACGAACCGGTCCGCGGAACCCCGCGCCTGGAGTCGCTGACATCCCGCCGGGAAGGCGGGGGACTGCTTGTGGTCGTCCGGCTCACGGGCGAGCGCACCGATTACTTCGCCATGCGTCTTGACGGATCAAGTGCCCCGCTGTCTTTCGCGACACCTGATGGAGACCTGACCCTGGACGGCGCGTGGGGTCTGGTCCGAGTGGGGGGCGGAACCGTCACGGACGCCTGCCTGGTGGGGGGGGAGCGCCTAGCCCTCGGACCATACGAGCTGACCGGGCAACGCGGCTGGTCGGGCAAGGTTCTGGGGTTGCAGCGGCGCCGGAGGGGCGAGTCGGGCGGATGGTTTGAGGTGGATGCCGCGCCGTCGGCTCCGCATGGCGCATTCATCCTCACCTTTGCCGACGACACCATTCGCGCCTTCACCGTGATCCGAATCGAGCCGACCAAAGCCGGGGCGCGGATATATGTCGCCGAGGATCCCGGCATCGAGGTCGGCGCGGGCGAGGTGCGCTCGGTCACCTATCCGCAACGTGTTATCCACGGCGAGACCATCCGCTGGCGCCTTGCCGGCGGACGCCGCTTCATCCGTACTGCCAGGAAGAGATTGCAATGACTGAAGGTATCCAGGTTGCCTACACCCATTATCCGAACTACGAAGAACTCACCTCCTTCATGCGGGCGTGCGAGAAGGCGTCCGGCGGATGGATGCGCCTGAGCAGTCTGGGCACGACCGGAGGCGGCCGGGAGATGTGGCTGGCTACGTTCAGCGACCCTGCCTCCGACGTCCCCGAAAGCAAACCGGCCTACTATGTGCAGGCCAACGCGCATTCCCATGAGATGTGCGGCACGGTGGCCGCCATGCACCTGATGCAGGCCCTGCTTGCCGACGCCGAAGCACGCCGACTGCTTGCGGAGACGACATTTTATGTGGCGCCGCGAGTCAACCCGGACGGCGCCGAACATGCGCTGATCACTCACTACCCCAACCGCAGCCGCATGGGACCGGCCAGAAAGCGCAACGGCGTGATGCCGCAAGACCTGAACGGCGACGGCATGATTGTCAACATGCGGTGGGAGGATCCGGCCGGGCCGCTGGCCGTGGACCCGGAGGACGAGCGCCTGCTGGTGCCGCGCCGCGCCGGCGACAGGGGACCGTTCTACTTTCAATGCACCGAAGGCCTGATTCACGAGTACGACGGTGGCCCGCTGGTCGAATCCGTGGAGCGATTCGATTTCAATCGCAACTATCCGGCCGGCTGGGACCACACCATCGAACCGTCGCGCTATCCGTTCGAGCAACCCGAGACCAGGGCCATCGGCGAGTTTCTGTACTCCCATCCCAATGTCTTCGCCGGCCTGGATTATCACGGCGGAACGCCGGGTATCCTGTATCCGGGCGGTATTCCAGGACAGGACGTGCGCGAAGCCGACCTCGAAATCTTCCTCGAGATCGGCAGGATGGGTGAGCAACTGAGCGGACTGCGGCTCATGAACAGTCGCGACTATCGCGCCTCATGGCGCAACCCGTGCATTCTGCCGGGCAGCTTCAGTGATTTCGCCTATCATCTACTGGGAATCTCCCTCTACACCGTCGAGATCGGGTGGGGATGGAGCAGCGCCGGGCTGGGACCGGACGAGACCTTCGACGCCCCGGAGGAGATCAAGGAACGCGAGTTCATGCGCCGCATCCTGAAGTTCCACGACGACCACGCGGACACCGACACGCGCGTGCCGTTCGTGCCGTGGGAGGACTTCGATCATCCCCAACTGGGGCGGGTGCAGATTGGCGGCATCACCTACGGTGCCAAGGCGCATGTCTATCCCCCGCACCTGGAGGAGCTTTCCGCCGGCATCACCCGGTTCGCGCTCGCTCATGCGGCGCATCATCCGCAACTGGCGCTGTCCGGTTTCGAGGTTGTCTCCATCGGACCGAACCTGTACCGCATACGGGCACGGGTGTCTAACGTGGGCGATCTGAACACGAACGTGATGTCCACCGGGCTTGCTTCTCCTCACCACGCTCCGGTGACCATCGGTCTGGACCGGGCGGAGGGCGTGGAGATTCTATCGCGGCCTGCCAGCTATGAGGTTGCGTCCCTGGGCCGGGGCGGCGCCGATTACCGGCCGCTGGAGTGGTTTGTCGCGGCGCCGTCGGGCACCAGGCTGACGGTACGCGCCTCCCACCCACACGGGGGCGTGGTGGTCCGCACCCTTGACCTGCGCGACAAGGTGGGCAGCCGCAACCCGCTGGACATGCTGTTCGGCCGGGATGGGTGAGGCGTCTTCACCCCCGGCCGCCCGCCGAGACGTTTGCGACGAACGACTTCCCCGGTTGCTGCCGAGGCAGCGGTACCGGTCTGGATCAGGTCGCCGTCGAGCCCCTGATGTGGTACCTGCGGGGCGCGGGCGCGGCGCGGCGCAGGGCGGAGGGGGCGCGGGCCCATAGCCATCAAGCTAAGGGTTTCTTCCTCCTTTAAAAAGCGCGTTCTCACCTCGTAACAGTTTAGCGGATTCCTCCGGCGGACTAGTGCCTGGGCTGTGCCATGGCATGTTTGTGTATCCGTTGCCGCTGCGGCAGATTAGCGGAATTGGGGCAGGTGCTTCTCGCCACCTCAGGCGTGTTGGGCCTCGAAGACGAGTCGTCCGCCTACCCAGGTGGCCGCTGGTGTGAATCCGTCGTTCCAGAGCACGAGATCGGCATCGGCGCCGACGGCGATGCGTCCCTTGTTCTGAAGGCCCATGAGCCTTGCGGGGTTGGCGGTGCCCAGCGCCCACAGTTGCTCGCTCGTGAACTCGTCGCCAAACCAGCGGTGCAGGTTGGCCATTCCGAGATTCATGGTGAGCGCGCTGCCGGCGAGGGCGCCCGCAAACTTGTGTTCGCCGATGATACGGGCGGCCTTTTCCGGATGGACGTGGACGGAGAAGCCCCACGGAGTCTCGTAGTCGCCTGGTGGCAGACCTGCGCCGATGTTGGAGTCGGTGATCAGCATGACATTCTCCCAGCCCTTGCAGAGCAGTCCCATGCGGATCGCGGTGGGTTCCACGTGCACACCGTCGCAGATGAAATCCACCGTGGCCCGCCGATCGGCGAGAATCGCCTCCACGCATGCCACCGGACGTACGCCAAGATCGGTTTCGGGCTGGGGATAGAAGACATCGTAGAAGTGGGTGGCATGGCGCGCGCCGGCATCCAATGCCCGTTGCGTCTGCTCCAAATCCGCACCCGTGTGAGTGATGAAAGCGGTGATGCCCAGCTCGCCGAGCCGTTCGATGACGGGAAGGATGTTGTCCACTTCGGGGCTCAGAGACATGATGGCCACACGCCCTTCCGCCGCGGCCAGCAGATCCTCGAGGAGCTTCACGTCCCCCGGCGTCGTCACACATCCGGCGCCCGTGAACGCCATGAACGGCCCCTCCAAATGCAGGCCCGGCACGCAGATGTCCGCCACCTGAGGCAGTGCCGCCGCCACCTCCTGCAGGCCCGTTCGAAAACTGTCTTCCGCCGTGGCCACGAGCGTGGGATAGACACAGGTGCAACCATATTTGGCCAGTCGCGCGGCGCCTTTGATCAGCTCCTCATCGACATCATAGCGGCAGTCCTCGACACCGTGGGTGTGCATGTCGATCAGGCCCGGAGTGAGCAAGCGCCCTCCCCCATCGACACGGATGGCGTCTTCTGCCTGATCTGGGAGAACGGCGCCCACCGCCACAATCTGCCCGCCATCGACCAAGACTGCCCCCTGTTCGGAAACTCCGCCAGGATGAAGGATCATCGCATTCTCGATCAGCGTCTTGTTTTCACCGTCCATGTCGGTCTGCCTTCTCGTTCCAATAGATCCTGGGGAAGTGTTCGGATAGTATGGACTCGCGTACCAACGGGGGCAAGACCTGTCCAGTTGATTCTCAGCCCGTGGCGGATAGGTTTGCAGCAGCCGCCCCTTCGCATGGGAAGTGGTCAATGAGGAGGCCGGAGTCCCGGATGCCACAAGCACTCTCAATCCAGCGCGAGCCGGGACGCACATGCGTCTCGCTGCCGCTGCGTGTCACCATTGAGGAGAGTGCAAGTCTACTTCAGATGCTGAAGGACAGTGTGACGAAGGATGACTCTCTGGTGGTGAACGCGGTGCAGATGTCCGAGCACGACGTGTGCGCGGCCGCCATACTGCGTGAGTTTCTCCGCTGGTCCAAAGCCGAAGGGCATACCGTGTCCGTGACGGGCGCCGCGCCCGCGCTGGCCGCGCTGCTGGGGGAGGACAGCGAAGAGGGCACCCGTCCGCAGGACACCTCTTTTCTCGAGCAAGTTGGCACGTCCGTCTGCGCGATCATTGAGGACGTGCGGGCGCTTCTCGGCTTTGTGGGCGACACAGCCCATGCGTTTTGGCTGGCGGCGCGCAAACCCTCGCGCGTCCGCTGGCGCGCTGTGCTGGGCTACATGGAAAGCTGCGGCACGGATGCACTGCCCATCGTTGTGCTCATCTGCTTTCTGATGGGTCTGATCCTCGGTTTTCAGGCCGCTGTGCAAATGCACAAGTACGGGGCGGATATTTTTGTTGCGGACCTTGTGGGCCTGTCCATCACCAAGGAACTGGGGCCGTTGATGGTGGCGATGATCTGCACCGGTCGCGCGGGCAGCGCCTTCGCGGCGGAGATCGGCACGATGAAGGTCTCGGAGGAAGTGGACGCGCTCGTGACCATGGGTCTGGACCCGAGCCGTTTTCTGGTGGTGCCAAAGGTGATCGCGCTGACGCTGACCATGCCGTTGCTGGCCGTGTTTGGGAATCTGGCTGGCGTGCTGGGCGGGTTGGTGGTGGGCATGGTGCAACTGGATCTTCCCCTCGTCTCGTACATGCGCGAGACTATGCAGGCCATTCAGCCATGGGATCTCGGCGAGGGTCTGATCAAGAGCGCGGTGTTCGCGGTACTGGTGTCGGGGGTTGGATGTCTGCGTGGACTGCGCACGGAAGGCGGCGCGCAGGGCGTGGGGCGATCGACGACCTCCGCAGTGGTCAGCGGTATTTTCCTGGTGGTCGTCTTCGACACGCTTCTGACGATTCTCTTCACCAAGCTGGGGCTGGGCACGTGAGCAATGCCATCATACAAGTCAGCGGACTGGAGGTGCACACCTCGGAAGGCGTGCTCCTCGACAGCTTGGATTTCACGGTCGACCAGGGCGAGATCGTCGTCGTGCTGGGCGCGAGCGGTTGCGGCAAGACCACGCTTCTGCGGCATATCATCGGGCTCTCGCCACCCTCTGCCGGCGAAGTGCTGATCGGCGGCCAGAGCATTGTGCATGGCGACAACGATGTGCGCGAGACGATCATGCGGTCTTTCGGCGTACTGTACCAGTCCGGCGCTCTCTTCGGCTCCATGACTCTTTTGGAGAATGTGTGTCTTCCCTTCGAGGAGCACACGGATTTACCGTCCAGGCTGATCGATCAACTGGCGCGGACCCGGCTCGCCAGCGTGGGGCTGGCAGGCTTCGAGGACTACCTGCCCGCCAACATCAGCGGAGGCATGAAAAAGCGCGCAGGCCTGGCGCGCGCCCTCGCGTTGGAGCCCCCCATTCTCTTTCTGGACGAACCCTCCGCCGGGCTGGATCCCATCTCCTCGGCGGCTCTCGACAAACTCATTCTACGGCTCCGGGACGCCTACGGAACCACCATGATGGTGGTGACGCACGAGTTGGACAGCATCTTCACCATCGCCGACCGCGCGCTCATTCTGCAGGACAAACACATCGCTGCCTATGGCCCGCTGAACGAGGTCATGGGGCGGAGCGACAACGAATGGATCCAGGAGTTCTTCAGCCGCTCCGGAACCAGCCTCCGGGCACCGATTCCGGCGGCGGCGTCCGCACAGTCCACCGAGTCCACGACATCGGACCTTCACGAAGGCATTCACAATGATTGAACGAGCGACGCGAGTGAAGCTTGGCGGCTTTGTCGTCAGCGCAGTTCTGCTGGCTCTGGTGGCACTGATTCTGCTGGCGGGCACCCGCTGGAACGAGGAGACATTCTCCGCCTATACCTGCGTGGACGAGAGTGTGCAGGGACTGGTGACTGGCGGTGACGTCAAATTGCGCGGTGTGCCGGTGGGAAAGGTCTCCGACATCCGCATTCTGCGTGAGCAGAACATGATGCGCATCGACCTCGAGATTGACATTCACAAGTTTGGCGCGACTTCCGCAGCGGACGCACGCCGCTATCTTCACGACAAGATCAAGGAAGGCGCCAGAGCGCGCCTCGAACTCGCGGGTATCACAGGCTTTCGCTACATCAACATTGGCTTCCATGACCCGGCGAGCTTGGAGAAGACGATTCCCCTGCCGGAGGGGGGAGAGGGCTTCGGCATTCCCGCCATGCCGTCCATGCTTCGCGAGATCGGCACCGATGTGAGTCAGGCCATGATGAAGCTCTCGCAAATCGATTTCGCCGCGTTGGCGAACAACACGACGGAACTGGTCACGGTCCTGAAGGACTATCTCGGTGCCGAAAGCACCTCGGAGCTGTTCGACAATGTGAAGGTGCTGGCCACCACCCTCAAAGATCTTTCGGAACGCATCTCCAAGGAGCTTCCGGATGGTGAGATTTCTCGAATGCTGGACGGTTTGAACACGATGACCGCAGGCATTCGGGCCTTGTCCGACCAGGCAGGTCGCGAATTGGATGCCGCCAGGATCCCGGAACTGGGCAAACAGGCCTCCGGCACGCTCGACCAAATCGGGGCAGCCGTCCAGAAACTGAACAAGACGCTGGACCAGGTGCAGAAGGACTTGACGAGGATGGAACTGCCGGAGACCACCGCCAGCATGCGTCAGACCATGGCACGGACTGAGCTGACACTCCGTCGGACGGACGGTGTGCGGGACGATTTGCGCGAGGCGCTTGAGGACTTCTCCCGGGCGATGAAATCGTTTAACAATGTTCTTGAGACTCTCGATGCCGACCCGGGCGCGCTGATCCGGGGCAAGCGAACCCCCGTGCACGACACGGTGGAATGACTCCCCCAAAAGAAAGCTCTGAACGGAGGAAAACAATGCAACCATTCCTTGCCCGCGCTACGAGTTTGCTGCCCCGTGCCGGTGGCCTCCTATTGCTGATCTGGGTCTGCTCCGGCTGCCGTTTGGGCGGCACGTACCGCCCGATCGCCCACTACGGTCTCGACTGTCCGGCTGGTGTCGCTGAGACTGCCGCAGCCATTGAGGGCACGCTGCAGATCGGCCGATTTGGCTCGAAGGTTCCCGCAGGGACTCGCATGCTGGAAAGAGGCGCGGGACAGCGGTTGTTCATCGACGAATACAATCGCTGGGCCGATGATCCGGAACGTCTGGTCGAGCGCGAGTTCCTGCGCTGCCTCGCCGAGAGACGGGTGTTTGCCAATGTCGTGGACTCCGACGCCGACACGGCGGACCTTACGCTGGGCGGCACGTTGCTGGCCCTGGAGCGGACGGAGGATGGGCAGGCGCTGGTGAGTGTGCTCGTGCGGTTTGAGAATCCGGAGACGGGAGAGATCTCCGCAAGCCGCGTTTTCTCCAATTCCCGAAAATTGACAGGTGCCACCTCCGCCGCGTTTGCCGAGGCGTGCGCAGGAGCGCTCGACACGATCGTCACAGACGTGGCGGAAGCGCT